>JBAYRL010000028.1 GCA_041676705.1 Acidimicrobiia bacterium | reverse complement strand
GATTTTGCCCTCACTTTCGATCCCTGGGTTTTGGTGGACGTTGATGGCAGCGGCACCTACGGCGTCAGTGGCTACAGCTGGCCGAACGTGTATTCCGCCATGGCCTACATGATTTTCAACCCCAGCGCCACCACACCTCCCTTGGCAGCCCTTGAGGCCCATAGCGGTCAAAAGATGGCGGCATCCTTCGCTTCCACCCAAACCGCCAACAACGACTGGCTGATTTCTCCGGCCTTCACCCCCGAAGCCGGACATTTCCTGAATTTCTATGCCCGCTCCTACGTGGCGGACTATGGTTTGGAACGCTTTAAGGTTGGAGTCTCCAACGGCGGCACCGCCCCCGCGAACTTCACCATCATCAGCGGCACCAACTACATTCAGGCTCCTGTGAACTGGACCCTCTACAGCTACGACCTCAGCAGCTATGCCGGCCAGGAAATCCGTTTTGGCATCCAGTGCGTGAGTGACGATGCCTTCTTCTTCCTGGTTGACGACATCACTGTTGGCACACCTCCCGCTGCCAAGACCGTTATCGCTTCAGTTCCTGCCAGCGCCTCCCGCAGCACCGGAACCCCTGTTCCCGCGCCGCGTACCGCCACCCGCGAACTTGAAGGCTACAACGTCTACCGTGACGGCACCCTTCTCAGCTTCGTTCCCGGCGCAGGTGTGACCAGCTACGACGACCACACCGTGAGCGTTGGCACCTACAGCTACACCGTGACGGCAGTCTACACCGCGGGCGAATCCGAACCCACCGGTCCTGCCACCGCCACGATCAACCCTCCCAACGAACCTCCCGTGAACCTGACTGCCGATGTTGATGGCAGCGATGTCACTCTCACTTGGGAAAGCCCGGAAGCTCCCCAGCAGGGTGAATGGATCACCTGGTGCAACGAAACCACCCTCGGCAACGCCATCGGCACAAACGGCGTCGTGACTTTCGACGTGGCCCACCGCTTCACTCAGAGCGATCTTACCGCTCATCAGGGCAAGCTGATTACCCAGGTGCAGTTCGCTCCTCACGAGCCCAACTGCATTTACACTGTTAAGGTTTGGACTGGCGGCACTGCCAGCAACGCCGGCACCCTGGTTTCCTCCCAGGTGGTGGAAAACCCCGTCATGGACGAATGGAACCTGGCTGTCTTGAACACCTCCGTTCCCGTTCCCAGCACCGGTGACCTCTACGTTGGCTATGAATGCAACACCCAGGGCGGCTTTCCCGCCGGTTGCGACGACGGTCCCCACATTGAAGGCAAAGGAAACATGATGTATTTCCAAGGCCAGTGGAGCACCCTCAGCCAGCTTGGCGACGGTTTGAACTACAACTGGATGATCAAGACCTTCGTGGCAGAGACCAACGCCCTCAAGGCAGTTGAGCTTACTCCGATTGCCGAACACCAGAGCATCAGCTACAGCAAGGCTCCCCTGACATTCAGTGCCAAGTCTGCCGAACAGGCTGCAGCCAAAGCTGACGAACGCCTCGTGGCTGGCTTCAAGGTCTATCGCGATGGCACCCTCATCGCCACTTTGAACGACCCCTCCGCCACCACCTACACCGAATATGGCGTCCCCAACGGCACCTACACCTATGGCGTGACCGCTGTTCACACCACCGGTGAATCCGAGCCCGCCGAGATTGAAGTAATCGTCGATCTCCAGCTTGCCGAAATCGTCTTTGAAGACGACTTTGAAAGCTACGACGACTTCGCTCTGCTGTTTGCTCCCTGGACCCTTCTGGACGTTGACCTTTCCGATACCTATGGCATCACAGATGTCTATTTCCCGAATACCGGTGGCCCGATGGCCTACATGATCTTCAATCCCAGCGCCACCACACCTCCCATCACAGGTATCACAGCCCACAGCGGTTCCAAGATGGCTGCCAGCTTTGCGGCGACCAATGGTCCCAATAACGACTGGCTGATTACCCCGCGCATTCAGATGGGAACCAACAGCTCCGTCCGCTTCTATGCCCGCTCCCACACCGCGAACTATGGCTTGGAGCGTTTCCGCGTTGGCGTTACTACACGTACCGACATCATCCCTCAGGGCTTCCAATATGTGAGCCCCGGCAACTATGTTGAAGCCCCCGCCGGTTGGATGGAATATATCTACGACCTCTCCACCTACGACAACCAAATTGTCCGTGTCGGCATCCGCTGCGTCAGCGACGACGCCTTCATCTTCTACGTGGACGATTTCTCCATCCACAGCGATGGCGGCTATGTTGACAACGATGATCCCGGCATGCCCGCTTTGGTGACCGAGCTGCAGGGCAACTATCCCAACCCCTTCAATCCCAGCACCACCATTCGCTACAGCGTTAAAGAAGCCAGCCCCGTGAGCATCGGCATCTACAACATTAAGGGCCAATTGGTGAAAACCCTGGTGAATGAAGACAAGAACGCCGGCCAGCACAGCATCGTCTGGAACGGCCGCGACAACAACAACCAAGCTGTATCCAGCGGTGTCTATTTCTACAAAATGCACGCCGGCAAATACAGCAGCACCAAGAAAATGATTCTGATGAAGTAATCCAACTTCAACAGATAACTTACAGGCGCCCCAAACAACGGGGCGCCTTTTTC
>JBAYRL010000027.1 GCA_041676705.1 Acidimicrobiia bacterium | reverse complement strand
CCGTTGGGTGTCGAATTGGCCGAGTGCTTTTTGGCCTTCTGGTGAGTTTAGGAAGCTGGAGATGATTTGTTGTTCTGATACTCCTGCTTGTCTTAGGTTGGCCCAGTATTCAAGGCCGCCTTGGTCGCCTTGTCGTAGGAAGATTCCTAGGTAGAGGCGTTGCATGAATCCAACGGCGGTGTTTTGTGCGGTGCTTTGTGGTGCTGAGGCCCATTTTTTAGCGACTTTAGCTAGTCCGGCTGGGGTGAGGTTACCGGTTTCATCAACCTCATCTTTGGCCTGGTCGTTGGCCTCATCGGCCGAGGAGCCGTCATCGCTGGTATCGGGTGTCTTATCGCCGGAACCGCCGTCACCGTTCCCGCCAGAGCAGTCGATGTTGGTTACCGTGATCGGGTCAGTGGGTTCGCTGAGGATCCAGCCGACGTCGGTTAACTCCTCACCGTCCGCAGTGACGGCGCCTTTTTGGGCGGCGTAAACACTCATCTCCAAGGTGCCTGAAGGGTTGGTGGCGCACCACCCGACTTTATTAAAGGTGAAGGTTACCGTGCCATGTTGATTCGGGTGTGCCCCGTCATCCGACTTGTCTGGGCTGCTTTCATCCACGGTGATGAAATAGAGGAAATTGTTATCCAAATTGGGTCCATCACCTGGTGAGAGAGTGATGGTGTCGTGGTCGTTATAGGTGAGGGTGAAGGTCTCGTTATCTATTGTTGGCGTGGAGAGAATTTTAACGGAAGGTGTCAGGGCCGGTGAGTTGTTAGCAAATTCGTAGATACCTTCACCATCTCCTCGTTGTAGCTCGAAGATCCCAATGGTGCTACCACTTTCAATGGGTGAAACCTCTAAATCGAGGCTTACCGTCCAGGTAGTGTCGGCTTCAATAGGTTCGTAGCCGTCTGCCTTTGTGAAGTCTGGTCTTGTGATCAGAGCGGTGAAGGTGATGTCCTCCAGTTTGTAACTGGTGTCGTTATTGGTGAGAGCACCGTACGTAATCTCTGTGTTGTGTGCATTAAGTTCACCAGCTAACCCGATGTGGAAGGCGGGAATTCCAACAGTTTCGCCGCTGCCTGCGTTCCAGATCCAAGAGAGCTTGAAGGGGACACTTTCTCCGGAAGCATATATTTCGTCAGACGTTGAGCCGTCGGCTAGCTGTACCTGAAGGTTTGAGATGCTGCTTGTGGTGCTGGTGTCGCCTGAGGCTATTGGTGGTGAAACGGTGACACTGCATATGAGTGTTGCGGTTATTACGGTCGCGATTCGTTTTAGAAGCTGCTTTGCTTTCAACATGGTGCTCCCCGCCGCCTGAATTTTATTTTTGGTATGTCGGACAGTGGCGAGCAGCTTTGAGGTTTTTAATGCAAATTTCCCAAATTTTTCTAGCTACGGCTAGGAAAAACGAGAAGTGAGGGAAGTTTTCTATGGTTTCGTCCTAGCTGCTGGGGTAAGCCGTAATGATTCGCGCAGAGTTGTACGGGCTCGTTTCATAGTGAATCTTGCTGTGTATAGCAGTGGGTCTGACGGATATCGGGAGGGCGCTATCGAGGATGTGCAGGAGACTCTTGACAGACGGTTTGCTGCACGGCAGAATCCGTGTAAACCATGCAATCACATGAAATCGTGGAAACCAGTGAAAAGTGGGGGGCTTGGTACAATGCGTAATATGTCTCGAATTGCGAAAACCAAAGATGTGGCAACTGCTCTAGGAGTCACGGAAAGTACGGTTCAGCTATATAGTCGACAAAATAGGATCCCCTTTGACTGCACGCCGGGGGGTCATCGTCGGTACAACCTTGAGGAGGTGCGCACAGCCCTCGCGCTCGAAGAGCCTTCTTTGATGCTAGCTCCGATGACTTCGCCCGGTCTTGGTGCCGGTATTTCAGTTCCTAGGTCCGAGTTGGCATCTATGGATGCCGAACGTAGAGCCCTTGTCGGCGAGAGGTTTGATCAAATAGACGTCCCTGAGGAATCCTCAGCTATTCTCGACCTCATTGGTCAGTCGAGCCGCGTTCTAGTCGCCCTCTGATGACACCCAGAGAAGCGAAGGTGCCAGCATCGAAGCTGGCACCACTTCTGCGCGACCTGACCCAAGGGGACATGTTGACCCTTGGCGCAGTGAGCATGGTAGGACGCGGGCACACGCCGCTTGTCGATGCGGCAGGTGGCAATCCTCAGACCGAAGAAATCTGGTCTGTGACTATTGAAAGTGCCATTGGGTGGTACATCATTGTCTCGGGGGCATGCGACATTGTTCGTGATCCAGCGGTGGAACCCTGCATCATTGTTGCTCCCATCTCCGTGGTCAGCAAGGCCCGATATCAGCAGCTTCGTAGCGGAGAGTATTCGCCTCGGGAGTTTCCTCTGCCCAACCGAGATATCGCCACCATCGTCGGTATCGACGATTACAACAGTTTTTGGCCGGTTGTTGATCTCCGCTATATGACCAGTGTAGACAAGACTGCGCTGCTCAATGACCGGGTGGAAAGTCGTAGGCCCCTGACCGGCCCGCAACAGAAACGATTCTCAACCTGGGTTGGCCGGCGCTTCAACCGACCTACCCACTCCGACCAGCATGAGACACACGTATTGCGAAAGGCTGGGGCGAAGATCTCCAAACTCGCGGCGTCTTATGCTGTGGCATCCAAACCAAAGTCTGCTCCGCTTGATGTCCGCCTGGTAGCGGCTGCGCGAGAATGGCTAATTGGCGGTACTGACCGGGGCCTCGAGATCAACGTTGTTGTCGACGCCGCATCTCTTTCAGAGGCTGGACTGTACTCTAGGGGCACCGATGAGATTGACGTTGAACAGGTAGCTGCTGCGGCCAAGAAGCTGCAAAGGGTGCTTGTGGGAACCTTGCCAAAGGGTAGTGGTTATTCCATAAGAGTTTTACCGATCACCCTTGATGGCATTTCTGCCGTGCACTACCTAAGTCTCGAACCCTGGTTGTGGGCTGATCGGGTCGACCCCCTTGATGATACTGAGGGTCCCTAGAAGACGATATAGGGGCGAGGGAGGCCCACTGTGTCTACTTGCCTGTTGCATTTCGCGCAGCTATGTCTGTGTCTTGGACGAAAAACGGGAAGTGAGGGGAGACCTTGGTGGTTTCCCCTCACTTGTTTTGTTAGTGGTTGCTTGTGTTTAGCGGCCGCTGTTTAGCAGGTGGTTTAGTTCTGCTGAGTTGATGAAGAACGCTATTAGGTTCT
>JBAYRL010000026.1 GCA_041676705.1 Acidimicrobiia bacterium | reverse complement strand
CGAGTTCATTGAAGAGAACCGGCACTCCCTGAAAGTCGGCAAGCGAAGCAAGGCCCTGGCCGACGAATGGCTTGCCGCCACCGGAGGACTCTATGGCCGCGGCGGAAAGCAATGGGGCCTCTCAAGCGAAGTCTTCCTGGGCCTCGTCGATGAGCACCTGGCCAATAAGCTTCCTAAGCATCTCGACGACCACGATCGCTACCAGAAGATCGTCGCTTACGAATCCCTCGACCAGCCGCTCAAAAACTACATAGCAGCCAAGCTCTTCGCCCAGATGTGAATCTCCAATAATCGCCGAATCGGCCGCTCGAAGGTCGCCACCGGCTACGAACAAACCCCGGCCAGACCAGGCCTTCCCGCCACAAAACCACCCTTTTGCGTACAGGGCCCGACTTGTACGCAAAAACGGCATCTATCTGGAGCCTGCGGCTGCACATGCGGATCGAGGTGCTCTGAATCCGGTATAGAGGCCGATTTTCGGCCATCTTTAGCCTCAGGCTCCGTATAGGCCCAGGATTGGCTCCAAGAGACTTCGAAATTCGGCAAAATTTCGCCGAATTTTTTCGCGAAATTTCGAAAATTCTCAAAAACCCACTATCTGTAGCCTCAGGCAGCGGCTGAGAAAACTGGTCTTTGTCAAGTGGGTCCAAGCGCAGCCTGTGGCTGCACATGGAAATCAAGTCTGGTAGAAGCAAGCCATGGAGCGAGACCAAACTAGCGCTGGCCAGGATCTTCTTCGTAGCACGAGCGCCTGTCTATAATCACCAAGCTTCGTGGGTCGGCGGAAGTACTCTCCCTGTTTCGACATTTCAAACCAACGGTTGGATGGTGCAAGTGCTGGAATCCAGGGGCGTGTATAGCAATCGACCCGACCTGGTCGTTTTGGAGAAAGATCTCAACCTGTGGGCCAGCCTCGCTGAAGAGAAGTCTGTTCTTTACCGCCATAGCCTTCTGTCTTGAATCACCCGGCTTCAAGAGCAAATCGTCGCCAAAAGAAAGCTCTCGACCGCTGACCCGCACAACCTGATAATGCCCATCATCGAGCGAGGCGCGAATAACTATTGGCCCGCCGTCCGTTCCCCATATCTCGGAGCTGTCTGGAAAATCCGGGGCGTACTGCCGAAGCCCCAACTTGGTGAGTTCGACGTCTGCGTATAGGGCTATCTTAACGCCATCAAGCTCTAGATGCTTGGTGTCGTAGATCGGTTCCGTGGTTCGCGACACGGTGGCCTCATTGAGGTGGATTGTCGGGACCGCGACGACTGACCTGGCTCTCCGCAGAGCTTCCTTGATGTGTTCCGGTGGCGAAACGTTGGACGGTTGCCAGTCCTGAATAGTCACTAGCGAGGCGTCATCGCTCGGGCTCTCACTGTCCAAACCACTCACCGCCACGATGACCAAGGCCAGGACCAACCATATGATGTTCGAGTGCCGCTTCATTGGTGGGTCACTTCGCCGTGGGCTTGGTGGCTCCCGGTTGGGTAGTCGCTGGACCCCGAATAGCCTCGATGTAAGCCTTGAAGGCCGGTTTCTGAAGCGCCTTGGCTTTTGGCGACTCCAACGCGACCCTTGACCGGCCGTCGGCCCTTAGAGAAAAATCAAACTTCTCATCCGAATCGGCCTACCGCAGCGTGGGAGTCCTCGTCATCCTGACCGAAAGCTGTCTTGTGGAACAACACGAGTTTGAGGAAGTCTATAATTCACTGAGCCTGCTGTTAGACAGCGACCCAGGAAAGGTTCTTGAAGAAGCTCAAAAACTTGCAAAGGAAAGGCCCGATGACAGCGAGGCCAAACGCTTGTCTTCTATTTTTATGATAGAGGCTGGCGGTCTTTTGAAAATGAGAACGGCGGTTTCTTCAGGTGTGAAAATCCTGGAAGAGCTATGTTCAGGCGAGCAGAATTTCAGGCTTATCTATAATTTGGCTAATGGTTTGGAAGCGCTAGCTACACTGGATTCAACAGCTGTTCCAAATTGGTATCTGGTGACCCACCAGTATCGATTTCGGGCTCGCAGTCTATACTGGAAGTCTTCCAAGGAAATGTCGCCCCTAACGTCCAGGAGCTTGACGAATCTTGGAAATTCTCTAAGCACGGCTCACCGATGGATTGAAGCCTACAGTTACTTTCGACGTGCTTGCCGAGGCCAAAAAAGCTTTGGCCCGGCCGCGCTCCAAGCTGCCATTCTAATCCGGCACAGACTGCAGAGGCCTTGGCACACCGAAGAACTACCTTCCCTTTATCGTTACTATCTAGATTTAGCCCTGGCAAGGAAGTCTGAAATTTTGGAGGTTTGCGGTGAGCCCGGTATTCGTGGGCTCGACAATCTTCCAAGTATTGAAATAGAACCTTGGAGTCCACCAGCAAACGTAGCAGAAGATCCGTATCGAGCCTTCGTAATAGAGAATCGCTTGATGTTGAGCCCGCTATTGGAAATTTGTCAGCCTAACGATGATCATTTGGACGATCTGCACTTTGGACCCGTCACCACCTCCATTATGAAGATGGAGATTCCTTCTATCTTTGCAATGCTCAACTGTATAAAGCAAGAATACTTGGAGGCGAGGGACCTTTTCTATGCTGCCACGCGAGAGAGCTATCCATTATCCGATCCGGGATTCGTGAATACACTTGACTATGCGCTTTTCGGCAACACTGCTGCCAAACTGTGCCTAGCACAGAGATCAGGCTTAGACGTTTTGGATCGAATAGCCGTAGCCGTAGACGTTCATCTTGGCAATTCTACAAACCCGCGGAGTATCTCCTTCCGAAACTATTGGAGAAAAGGCGATAAACAGCGAACCTGGACTCAGCAAATCGAAGGTGAAATACAAGCTGGTAGTCCATCAGCAATTGCTCTTTCCGAAGTTGCTGAAGACTTAAGCAAAGGGGGGTTTCTGAGTAGCCAGGCGGATATGAGGAACGCTTCTACTCATAGATTTGTTGTGCTTCATACCGAAGGAGTACCGGTGAGTCCACAAGACGAGGGTTATATAGAACGTTATGGACACAGCGACTTTGTAGAAGCAACAAGAGAGACTCTTCAGCTAGCCCGAGCAGCCATTATTTATTTCGTAGATCTTATTACTTCTCTTGAGAACCACGACGGGAGCGCGATAACTCAGATTCTTTCCATCCATTAATCGGAGACCCCAACCAGAGGCCGGACGGGATTGAAACTCGAATTTCCGTCGTAAATCCAGCTTCAAGGCCGCGACACGTCAAAATACCCGAAAAAATCGGGCCTTCGCGATCCTCTGTCCCAAATTCTCCATGAAGCTTGAGTTACACGAGCCTAAAACGCGCTCTTTTGAAGGTGGGGTTTAGGGCGCAATGGAACGCAAAACCGTGTTAAGGGAGCTGTTTTGCCCTCTGCAGAAGACGTGAGACCGTGGACGGATGGACGTTGAATAACCTGGCAGCTTCGGCACCGGTTTTCT
>JBAYRL010000025.1 GCA_041676705.1 Acidimicrobiia bacterium | reverse complement strand
GGTGGGGGGTGTAAAGGCGGGTGGGGATACCCGGATGGACTACTTGTTGGTTGCCACAGAACGGACAAGATCGAGTTCACGGTCCAAGACGCTCGCCCACTCATTGCCGGAGCTCGGCAAGAAAATGCCAGTCTCGCCGATGACCCGTCCAGCACGCAACTCGCCGACGTCCCAGATTATGTCGATCTCGCTTTTCAGTCTGTAGAGCTTTGCTTCGGAGTCATACTCAATCTCAACGCCGTCCAGGTTCTCGCGAAGTTGATGTCGGAACTGGTGAAAGTACGACTTAGCGGCGGACGGCTTCTCATCGGGAAAGATATCGGACATTATTCGCCGAAGCGAAACAGCCTTATTCTCCAAGAAGTAGGTCAAGACCTCTACCCCACGTCTTAGGGGTATGTGTACCGGCTTTCCGTCGAGTGCAAGTTTCTCGTTACCTAACGTATGAACCTCAAGCACTACCGGTGCTTCCCCTGCAATTCTAGGGTGAGTCTTGAACGCGGTTTCCCGAAGTCCAGGAGTAGCGAGCAACGCCCACTCGCGGGCCAAAAGCGCTGGGTTCTGCAAGGAAATGCTGAGTGCCTGAAGATCGTCGAGTTCGCGCTGCCAGGTGTCGTCACCTAGTTGCCTTAACAGGTCCGCGCGGTGAAGTTTCACTAACGCTTGCTCTTGCAGAAGCCCCATTTCACCGAAAGCGGTAACGAGCCCTTCAAGCTCTTGAAGTGTATGGGATTCTGTATAGCGCTCCATCCACAGGTTGAGGAGAACTTCACGAAAGCGGAACTGCAAGCGATCGGACTTGTCAGAAATCAGTGCTTGGGCACGGGTAATGTGCTCAACGGCACGAGGGAATTCTCCCCTCACGCCAAACGCACCTACAAGGGCCAGGTGGCTTATTAGTTCTTCGTAACTGAACTGAAGCCGGATAGCCCCTTCAACTGCCTGCGTAAAACGCTGAATTGCCATCGGTAGACTTCCATTTGCCATTGCAATCTGACCAAGTAGCCAATGGCGTTCGGGTTGATAGCGCTCCATGTCGGCAACCATCTCCAAGGCGTCAAGCTCGACAAGTGCTTCCCGATATCTTCCTAGATTCACCAATACAGTTGCGCGGCGTAACCGCATCTTCAGCAGTTCGCCTCCAGTTGTGGATACCAGGCCACGCTCGAGAAACCAGAGCGCCCGCTGAGAGCGACCTATTCGACCGTGAAGAACAGCGAGCTGCGCAAGTATGGACGGCGCTAGTACTGCGTACTCGGGTACACCTTGAATGCGGCGCCACGCCTCCTCCGCAGCTCGAAGCGCTTCACGTAGATTGCCGTTCGTTTCCTCTCTGATACTAAGTACTCTGTGGAATAGAGCCTTGTCATATGCTGTCAACTCATCGAAGTCTGCCTTTTGCAGCTCCTCAGACGCATCTGCACCCCGGTCGACAAATGGCAGCACATGGGCAAGGTAAACGTGTGCTCCAGCTTCACCCCGATTGGCCGCTCGGAATAATACTTCGAGGGCTTCCATGTCCCTGAGCATTTGAAAGTAGCAGACACCAACCCATCGGTCATCCTTCGGAGAAGGGCTTTGCAAGCCTTGGTAAGCGGCAATTCCCTCCTCAAAACGCTCTAAGAATGCCCATCCCTGTATCGGGCTTTCCAAGCGCACTCCTGGAAAGGTTCCTTGAACCAAGTCCCAAACGTCGGCCACGTCAGGCACAACGATAACGCAATTCCGACCGATTGAGCGTATAAGCCATGTCACAGGCGCATGTGAAAGCTCTATTGGAAGCCATATATGTGGTTGGAAGCGTGCGAAGGGTCCAACCACTAAGGATCCGCAGAAAGCACGTCCTAGAGCTCAAATATGCGATCTGGACCAGTTTTCGAAGGTGGATAAAGGCTTGATTTTGCAGTAGCAAGCTGCTAGATTTGGTGCAGCCGAAAAGGTTGGGAGACCATGAAGGCTCGGTGCGTGGGAGCGCAACGGTTCGGAAGAGGTTGGGTGGAGTGCGGGGTTGTAGGTCCACACCCATACTTTCCCCAGTAATAAAGAAGTTGCCCGCTGGGCAAGCGCAACACGGGTTGGGAGACCCGAAATTACTCTTTCAGGGTCTGGGATTGCTCTGACAGAGGGATGCTCGCAACACGCGAGTGAATTCGGAAGGATGGGACAAATGAAGAACACTGGTAAGCGCATTTTCGCCGCAATCGTTTTCGCTGCTATCATTGCTATGCCGTTGATTGTCTCGGCGGGAATGACTGCTTCGCAGCGCTAAGTAACTTTCGTTACAAGTAGTAGCTTGTTGCGCGGCCCACCATTCGGTGGGCCGCGCTTCTTGCGTCGTGGTCGGCAAATATACGCTAGATACACGGTGCCACGCTAGTATCTCTCCGAGGTGAGTAAAGAGTGGTACGTGTTCAGACACTAGAGCTAGAGAACGGGCACTCCAGCGAAAGTGCGGGCCTCGCTTCGAGCATGCGAGTTGGGCATGGCGGGTTTAGTTCGATCTTTCCGAAGCCGCTGCAGACTCTACTTCTATTGGGTTGCGCGATATTGCTTGGTGGGTTGAATGTACTAGTCGCGAAAATGGCGCTGGTAGTTGGGGCGATCCCATTCATTGTCACTTTGCTCCTGGGCTTTGTATTCCTCGCCCTTTGGATTGCGCTTTCCCTGCCAACGGGTCCGTCAAAGGAGCCGAGCCGGTCCGAGGCATCTGACAGTCCGGTCATGTTGGGAGACCAACATTCGACTTCCAGTTCGTGCACCGATCGGTTGGAGCGGGTGGCTTCACTTGTTTCCCGGCTGAAGAGTGAAAAGGCCACCGCATCAGTATCACTTGGTTGCGAGGTGGAGGCGGGTGTTCCCGACAAGATAGACGCGGTCGTGTCAGCGTTCATTGAACTTGTGGAAGATGACTCAATTGCTCCGCCACTTCGAGTGGACCAGGCGCTGGTGATTCTCCGCTACCGAGCAGGAGAGAGCTTCGGGTTGTCGCAGGTGGCGAGCCTTGAAGATGCGCTCTTAACCGAGAGATGTTCAGGGAGATATGAAGCTTTTTGTGCAGTCTAGGGGTGTGCAAGTTGGGACTGCCGATAGTGGGCCCCATTACCACAAGTGGTGAAAGGTTTTGACAACTACTAGGCTTTTGCCTAGTTTGGCCACATCGGGAACTGGATACATGCAATTCTGAAGCTCACGCCAAAGTCGAGTTCTTAAGCGGCAAACGAGCGCTCCCCGCAGGGTGGGACCGCGGCCCACTTCCAACCGATAGCCGCTATTAGAGAATACGGCGGCGTTTCGATGGGGGTCGACATGTATGCGAAGTCGTGGTGTGACCGAGTTGTAGGCGAGCTAAGAAGGCTACCCAGTCGGACAGTTCTAATCTGCAGTCGTGAATCAGGAATTGACTATGCTGTCCACCGCCTACATGGTCTCGATTCTCCCAGAGTCACATTTTGGGTTGATCACGAAGATCAAGAGCCCGTGCTTGGTCGTCTGCTTTCCGAAGCGGTAGCAGCTGGACTAGGACCTACGCTCTTTAGCGGAGGCGCTACCGTCCGTCAGGTGCTTCAGGCACTAAGCGAGTATCAGCATGTTTTCGGCCCCATAATGGTTGTTGTCGGATGGGCGCATCTAACTGAGTCTGTACTGGAACAGTTGGTAGAGGCCACTTCAAGAGAGTCGACCCTAATAGTGGTTGCTGACCGAGATTCGACGATTCCGAGCCTGCAGGGATTTCGTGTAGTCGAAAGCGATTTCTTGACAATGAGCGACGAGGAAGCCGTTAGTGAAGCTAGGGGTGCTGTATCTGACGTTAGCCTAGTAGAACTACTATCCGAGTCTAGAGGGCAGTTCGCCCGATTCAAGTCACGACTAATGAAGGAACTAGGGGAGTCGGCAGGAATTGCGCTCCGTAGTGGACACTGGGCCTGGGGAGATGCCGTTGCAGTTGACGGTGTACTGGACGCCCTAATTGACCGAGAACGCTGGGCTGATGCATTCGACCTAGCCACGGCCAGAGCAAGTGAACGATTGACTGAGTTTATCGATGATGCGGGAAACTTCTACTTCAATAACGGGTCTTACTCATACCTGTTGTCACGGCTCGGCGCCCTGCCCCCCGATGTCAAACGGGATGAGAAGATTGCCTATTGGCTTGTGTCTGCGGCCCTGGCAACCAATCGCCACCATGAATTGGGGGGCCATGTCGAAGCGGTAATGCAGTCCTCTGAGGCGCCGGAAGTCCGTGCTTCTACGGCGGTAGTCTCGCCTACGTCTGGCATGCTGGCTGAAACCTCTCGGGCAGTTGAAATGCTCCGATCACCCGCGACTCTCCGCGCCCATGGGTTTGCACTAGCTTGGGCTGGGGAGAGAGCCGAACCTATAGCACTGTTCCGCGAGGCAATGAGGCAGGCAGAGAGGGAAGGCGCCGACCACCTTGTAGTTGCGTGCGGTGTAGATATTGCTGAGGTGGAGATTCGGCAAGGGAATTATAGGAGCGGAGCCGAGTGGGCAGAGTGGGCGCTAGCTGAGTACGGAAGGCGGGGAATTCATGAGAGCCTTCGATACAAGGCCGCTACCGCAACCAACGCATTTGCAAGATTGTTGCTGGGAGAGGAACGAGTTGCAGAGCACCTGCTTCAAGGGATCGGCGACAGCAGGGAGTACATTGGCGTTCCAGGATATGAAGGCATCACCTCGACCTGGGGAGATTTAGCCTTACTAAAGGGAGAATTGGAAGAAGCACGCTCGCTCTATAGCGGTATCCACGAGGCTGCGCCAATTGATGTGTTCTGTTTCACCACACTTAGTCTGGTGGCTGTTCACATTGCCAGGGGAGACTGGGAGTCGGCGCGTCGTGCGGCAGACACAGCTTACGCACTTAGTAGGTCTTCTACCCCGCACGAAAAGGCACTCGGAGACTTAATTCTAGGAATTGCATTGAGTGAGGCCGAGCCATCAGTTGCGGAACAGCATTTGCTAAGTGCCATCGAGAACCTAGCGGCGGAGGTCCATCGTGCACAGGCCGCGGCCTGGCTCGCAATAGCTCGCAGTAATCAAGGCAAGAGGAAAAGCGCAGTTCAAGCCTTGAAGCTGGGAAGTCGCGGGATAAGGGAACTTGGGGAATCCGGTTGGCGCCTAATCTGCGCGGAGCACCCATCAACTGAGCTCATAAGGCGACTTTGGACCGAGTCAGAGTACGAGTTCGAGCTCAATTTCCTGGGAGCTAAGCGGGTTCGCACTGAAAAGAAGGACGTGGTTATCGGACTGCGCTCAGCTGAGATCTTGGCCATTCTGTCGATCTATTCCAATGGTCTTTCAGGTGAACGTCTTCATGCCTACATGTATGGTGACGAGCAGTTTCCACGCTCCACGCTTAAGGCGAGCATTTCTCGGCTGCGTGAACTAGTTCCTATTGGGTCTAGCCCCTATAGAATTGACGCAACCTATCAGGCGGACTTCCTTCGGTTAGTAGAGTTGGTTTCTATTGGCGAGCTCCAAAGAGCTCTGAACATTTATGGTGGTCCGTTGTTACCCGAATCCGAATCACCACTTATTGGAGAGTGGCGAGAACACGTAGACGAGGCAATCCGTTCGGCGGTCCTTAAGTCATGTGATGCCGACCTCCTGATTCAACTCGGGACCCAACTAGATAACGACCTCGAAGTTTGGGAGGCTGCGAAGAACTGCATCCTGCCAGGTGACTATAGGCGGCCCGTAATAAATGCTCGCATTCGTCGAGTTCGAGCGTCCTGGGAACGGGAAACCATCCCCCAGTAATATGGAATGTGGGCCCCAACCGGGGCCCACAAAGCGCGTCACGCTAGCAGAAGTTAGTGCCTACCCCAACTCATCCTCATCGTCACCGGCATCCGCAGCGACTTCTTCTTCGGCTGCTTCCTCGGCAACTTCAACGGATTCGTAGGCTTCCTCAGCGGCAGCGCCAGCGGGGCGCTTGCCTTCGCGGAAGGCGGCGGTAAGCAGAGCGGCGGCTTCCGCGGCGTCAATAGCGTTTTCCGGATCAACCGGCGCCACATCCGCCTTCGGAGCTTCGGTCTTCACTTCCTCCACCACTTCAGCGGCGGCTTCCTGCACGGGCTCCGCAACGGCCTCCACGGTGGCCTCAGGAGCCTCCACAGCCTGTTCCGCTACAGGTGCGGCCTCAGCGGCCTCATCCTCAGCCTTAGTGTCGCCCAGACCGAACTGCGCGAACAGGTCGGCGTACACGTCGCCCAGCTTGGTGGTGCTCTTGCTGCCAGCGTCGGCAGCCACGTAGCTGTAATCGTAGTCGATGCCCTCGCTGCGGCGGCCGCGGCGACCGCGGCGAGCGCCCGCACCGGCACCCGCGGCGCCGGGGAAGCCCCCGCGCTGCTGGCCACCAGCCGGAGCGTTACCACCGAACTCGGCGGCGTTCTCCGGAGTGAACGGCAGCATGCGCTTACGGCTAAGGCTGGCGCGCTGCTCCACCGGGTCGATGTTCAGGATAACGGCGGTCACTTCGTCGCCCTTATTGAAGTGCTCCGTGATCTCTTCAATATGGTCGTGCGAGAGCTCGGAAATGTGCACCAGACCCTCGATGCCCTCTTCGATCTCCATGAACACGCCGAAGTCGGTGATGCCCGTAATGGGGCCAGTGACCTCAGTGCCGGGCGGGTAACGGTCCGGCAGGCTGCTCCACGGGTCGGGCTGGGTCTGACGCAGGCCCAGCGAAATGCGCTGCTGCTGCGTGTCGATCTTGAGGATCATGGCCTCAACGCCTTCGCCCTCGGTAAGAGCTTCCTTAGGGTGGCGAATGCGCTTGGTCCAGCTCATCTCACTGACGTGGATGAGGCCCTCCAGGCCCGGCTCGATCTCGACGAACGCGCCGAACGGAGTGAGGTTAGTGACGTTGCCCGTAATGCGCTGACCGATGGTGTAGTGCGCCAGCACGTTCTCCCACGGGTTAGCCGCGAGGTTCTTCATGCTGAGGTTAATGCGCTCGCGCTCGAGGTCCATGTCGAGAACCTCGACCTTGACCTTGTCGCCCACCTTAACCACGTCGCGCGGATGGCTGAAGCGGCCGTGAGTGAGCTCGCTGCGGTGCACCAAGCCGTCGACGCCGCCCAGGTTCACGAAGACGCCGAAATCGGTTATTTCGACAACTTCGCCTTCCAGGCGAGCACCCGGCTCGAGGCGCTTGAGGGTGTCTTCCTTCAGGTGCGCTACTTCGTCTTCGAGTATGGCGCGGCGCGAGATGATTACGCGGTTACGGCGCCGGTTCAGCTCGATGATCTTGACCTTCATGCGGCGACCCACGTAAGGCGAAAGGTCGTTCACGCGGCGAATGTCGACCTGGCTGGCTGGCAGGAACGCGCGCACGCCGAGGCTGGCCACCAGGCCGCCCCGCACCTTCTCGACTATCTCGACCTCCACGGGCTTACCTTCGTCGTGAATGGTCTGCAGAAGGTTCCAGGCGCGCTCCTGATCGGCGCGCTTCTTGGAAAGCACGATGGTGCTGTTAGG
>JBAYRL010000024.1 GCA_041676705.1 Acidimicrobiia bacterium | reverse complement strand
GATAGCTGCTGTTAAACACTGTCCGTAACGACGCCACAAAGTTATCGTCAGCCATCAGATCAGGGTCCAACAAAATTTCTAAAAGCACCCTATGAAGCAACGTTGAAGACACATACCCACCCAATACGTTACGGAATGACCAGAACTCACCAAAATTTTGGGTAACTTCCGACCAGGTAACCGGTTCGGTTTGTAAGAACTCAAGCCGGTCCCCTAAACCGTTACGTACCATATAGAGTGCCATCTGGGCCTGTACAGTCTCAAACATTGATGGCGGTAACCACGGATTCTGCAGTAAAGTAAACCAAACCTGACCATAGCGGCCAGGTTCCGCTAACGACGAATCAACAATGTTAGCAACAACCTGTTCCGAAATCGGCATCCCTGCTAACAACGCCGACAAATTACGGTAGTACGGCATTTTCAGCCGGTTGATAAGATGTGGGCGTCGAAACAAAACCGCTTCAATAGCACGCCGATTCACATCTTCACCCCCACCCAAACCGAACAAAACAATGTCACACATACGTAACAACTGTTCATCACAAAACCCGGTGTCGTCCCACACCACCCATTTAGCAGCATCAACCGGTTCAAGGTTTAACGCCGCCAACGTTTTCACCTTTTTCGAATAACCATCCGCAGCGTCAATAAAAACCCTGGCGTTGTCGCTCGACAAGCGACCCATCACCAACAAATACAGATCGTCTGGTAAAAACCAGTTAAACAACGCTGTTTGTAACACCCCAACACGTCGTTCTTTCCGATCCAACAAAAACGTTACAAGCTCCGGGTCGGTGCTATGTTCCAGCAACAGCCGTGTAACCGCAGCTGGTTTGAACCGTTCATAAAAAGGTTCAACCACCCCCACATTAATGTTAGGGTTGGAAGCAACCGTTGCTATCACTTCTTTGTTGTCCCCCAACACTCTCACAGCCACTTCTAACACGTGTGGCGAGGAAACATACCCCAAAAATTTGGGTACAATCATCTAAACCCAACCTCCACATAAATAACTTGTTTGTCACGACACGCGACCACCGTCAAAAACTTCTGGACAGGTGACACGTACCCTCACACTGTTCGCAGCTAACCCTCTAAAAACAAACACACCAACACACTGCCACAACACCCCCTGCACGTGCGTGTGTTATAAACACCCCTACCCACCCAGCTACCCCGATCGAGTGGTAACCCCACCCAGATGTCGCCCTGCTGTTGGGGGTGTTATAAATATTTCTATCCTGTTTTGTGTGTCCAAGGTTTCCTATCATCTGGCAGGGAACACAAAACAAAAAAAGAAAGGGGTAGATATCTACACATATAGACATCTACCCCCCCCTGTTTATAGTTGTGTAGCACACAACTAAAATTGTTTATCCGGGTTTTTATCCGATCCGGTTCGCTACATCGACCAGCTCACCATACGTACGGTCCCATTCAGGGAACAACCTGAACACGGTTTCCCACTTTTGTTTCGACTCTAGCGTTCCACCATCACCTAAACAATGTTCCAACCACACCACCACATGAGCGGTAGAAGGTGCCAGTTCAAATCTACTTGCGAGAGAATCATAAACCGCTTTGGGTTCTAAAGAACCGACCTTAGGGTTCAGATTGTCGAACTGTTTTACCACTGGCCACGGTTCGTGTGGTTCTGGTTTAACCCAACCTTCCCCAACTGCTGTAATAGCAGCGGTAGTTGCTGTGTTTAACAAGTCACACAAATACTGTTGTTGTCTTTCGAAATGTTTTGTCCAACACATCTCGGCAAGTTCTTCCAACATAGGAACAAGATGTTCCGGTATCGTTATCAACGGAGTAGTTAAACTGCGGTACCAACACGTTTCTTGTTGAAAAAACCTGCGAATCTCAACATCTGACCACACCACCGGATTAGTCGACAACGACTCTAGGAGATACAACACCACAGGCAGATCTAAAGAAACCGAGAACCTGTTCCGCAAAACATGCAAATATGCTAACACCCGGTCCGGGTTAGAACATTCCGCCAACGTTTCACCCTGAATAGGGCGAGAACTGTAACGAAAACCAAGTTCTCTAACCGGCACCGCCTCCAAAGCTTCTAAAGCGTCACGTAACAACCCATGCGTAACCTCATCCAAATCGGGACGTCCTAAAACACCCACCGCAACCCGACATACAGGTTGCGTTGAACACCAAAACGACTCCCCAACCAGCCCACCCAACCGTTCCACAATTTTTGTGACCCACCGTGACAGTTCGTCGGCGCTAAAGGGAGCGTACATAATACTTTCCCACAACATCAAGTTATCCTCAGCCACCACCCGCGAGCGGAGCTGTGGAAACAACAACAAAACCTGTTGCAGTTTCGACATCGTGTCAATCCCATACCAGCCCTGTGAAGCAACACCCCACAAAATATCCCACACCCGATCCTCCCCAACATGGTTAAAACCACCCTGGAGAACCCAATCCAGCTGAGCATCAACCCCCATCTCCGACACCCGAGACACTAACGCCTGCGCAGGATACGACCCCAACAAAGATACACAACGATCAAGACGGGACAACGGCCAAAACCCAACCATACGGGCAGCCTGGCTAGTCGACAACCGCCACTTAGATAACAACGTTTCCAACACCGAAACCCGACTCTCACCGTTATCAAGAAACACATCCACAATCAACGGATCCCGACAGTTCTCAATAACCGTTTTAGCCATCCCCGCCGGTCGAAACGCATACCAATGTTTCCTAACAGTACCAGCACTCAAAAACGGGTTAGACACAACCCCCTCAACAACCGACACATCCCCCGGAAACATAGACAACATCAAATCCAACAAAACATCTTGACGGATCGACGACGCAAAATACCCGACCTGCATAAACCCACATCCTTTATATACAAGCAACAAATATGCTCACAAACTGTTCACACAACCACCTTCACAGCACACACCCCACAAACAACCAAACCCCACCCACACCGGCGGGATATGCGGAACACAAAACACAGATGAGCGGCCATTGGTGTGTGGAACCCCACCAAAGCTGAACACAATAACCACAACCAACTACAGAAAGGACCCCACACACCACTACCCACACACATAGTGTTCCTATCAACCATAAAACTGGTGGGCTGGTTGCCGAAACACAAACCAGCCACACACTGAACACAGTTACCCCTACAACGAACAACCCTGCACACCAAACCACAACAACAACAACAACGGTGCGTTTTGGGATGACAGGCATGTTCAAAACCTAAAAACACCGGGGTAACACAACCACACCAACAAACAACCTTTTAGGTGTGGCTATCACCTAAACAAACTACGCAAAACAAACCAAGGACGGTAAACCATATGCGTATCAACCAAAATATCGCTGCTTTCAACTCGTACCGCAACCTGTCAATGACTAACACAGTCATGGGTAAAAGCCTCGAAAAACTCTCATCAGGGTTCCGTATCAACCGTGCAGCAGACGACGCCGCCGGTTTAGTAATCAGCCAAGGCCTACGAGCCCAAGTATCAGGATTACGACAAGCAACCCGCAACGCCCAAGATGGTATCTCAGTAGTACAAACCGCTGAAGGTGCTCTAAACGAAGTACACGCCATGCTAAACCGTATGCGTGACCTCGCAGTACAATCCGTAAACGCTTCGAACGACACCGCCGCCCGAACAGCAGCGAACAACGAAATCGACCAAATGAAAGAAGAAATCGGTCGGATCGCTAAAACAACAAAGTTCGGAACCCAAGAACTCCTCTCCGGCAAATTTGGTGCCACCCCCGCCACCACCACAGCCACGGTCACAGGTTTAACCCACACCGTAACCGGAACAAACGACACCATCAACATCAACTACGACGGTGAAACCTACACAGTTAAACTTGATGCAGGTAGCTACACATCCTCCACATTAACCGCAGCGATCGAAAACGGTATCCGAGGCGCTATGGTCACCGCAGGTGACGGACACCTCGCCGAAACATTCAGTGTCACAAACGAACTCACCCAAACCGGTTTTGATATCAACATCAATTTCGGTTTAACTCACAACGACACCTTCACCATTGACGGTAACGGCGCCACAGCTCTCAACTTTGGTGCTGTAAGCGCTGCTAACGGTGAAGAAGCCAAATTCCAAGTTGGTGCCAACAACGGTGAAACGATCACTGTGAAAGGTATGAATCTTTCCGAGATCGCTACCAACATCTCAGGTGATGTACTCACCGCAGGAAACGCCGCCAACTTTATCGACACGATGGACACCGCTATCGCAGAAGTATCAACCATGCGAGGCGAACTTGGAGCGGTTCAAAACCGTTTCGAATCCACTATCAACAACCTCCAAGTAGCCACAGAAAACCTCACAGCATCCGAATCCCGGATCCGAGACACCGACATGGCACTCGAAATGGTGTCCTTCACACGCCACCAAATCCTGCTACAAGCAGGCACCGCGATGCTAGGACAAGCCAACCAGCTACCCCAAAGCGTGCTCGGGTTGCTACGATAACCAACCCCACCCACACAAAATGAAAAACCCCCGCTCGGTTTTTCACATACACACCTGAAACAACAATAAGGGTTGGTACCAACAAATCTGGTACCAACCCTTATTACGTAACCACACACCCATGTTAGATAGGTGTGTCAGCTGATCCGTTTAGCAACATCGACGAGCTCACCAAAAGACCGTTGCCAATCGACAAGTAACATGAACACGGTCCCCCACTGTTGTTTAGATTCAGGTGTTGAACCATCCCCCAGCTGATCAACAAGCCAAAGCGCTACACTAGCTGCCCCGACCGTTCTGTGAAAACCTATTTCTTGTTGTGATAGATGTTCCACAGCACCAACGTTCGAGATAGAGCTGTCGTTAGTCTCCCCCAACATTAACGCTGATGGCGGGTTGTACCGTAACGGTTCCGACATAACCTTGTTTTGGTTACTGTCCCCTGACAACAAAAACTTGTCAAGAAGAGTCTGGCCAGGATTGGTAAACGAGTTATGCCAGGGCATGTCCCGAAGTTCTTGTAACACCGGCACTATTTCTGGTGGCACTGACTGCAGCGACCCGCGAAGCGACGCCCAGTTAGTTTCTTGTTGAATAAACTTTCGAATCTCAACATTTTCCCACAACACCGGATTGGACGCTATCTCCCTAAGAAGATAAATCATCACCGACACTTGTATACCGTTTGTAAACCAACCTGAACGTAACTGTTGCAGATACGCTAACACCTGATCTGGGTCGTTACACTCAGATAGCGGAACCCCACGCACCACACGATAGTTGTACGCAGGACCTAACAACCTGATCTGCTCACCACCGTTTTGTGCTAACGTTTGACGTAACCAACTATAGGCGTCATCATCCAAATCGGGGCGTCGTAACACACCCAACGCAACAGTACGTACCCCACGAAGAGATTCTAAAACCGCATCCACAATTTTAGAAACCCACTGTTTGAGCTCTTCACCACTAAACGGTGCATATACAACACTGTTCCATAACAACAGGTTATCTGAAGCTAACACACGGCTTCTAAGTTTCGGATACAAACACAAAATTTGTGCCATCTGGGCAATAGTAACAGCAGAAGGTCTCCGAGTTTCAGCGACCTCCACCAAAACGTTCCACACATATTCCTCATCAACATGGGCACACCCACCCTCAACAAGCCATTGCAGCTGAGTATCACTAGCCATCGCAGGTACCCTCTCTGTCAACAACCCAGCATGATAGTTCCTAAACAACCCGACAAGACGGTCCAGATTGGATTTCGGCCAACGTTTCACAACTATCTCTGCCTGCGAGACCGGTAGTTTCCATGTTTGGGCTATAGCTTCTAACACAGACAGACGTTGCTCATTTTTGTGAAGCAACAACCCCACAATGTTCGGATCTAACGAAGCTGTCACCACCGATTTAGCAACCGCCGCAGGTTGAAACACTTCCCAATATTTAGCTACAGTCGCCGCAGACAAATACGGGTTTATAGATACACGTTCCACAAGCTGCGGATCTTGCGAATATGACGCCAACATCAAATCCAACAGCACATCATGATGAATATAGGGCACTAATTTATGAACTAGCATTACACAACTCCTTTGTTTCAAAACAGCTCTAAAAACATCTAAAGCCTCTTACCCCAACACACCCTTACCGCACCACCACCATCAACAACCACCCCAACACCAGCACACCAACCCTCCGACACGTTCCACACCAAAAAACAGGTTTGGAACATGCTGAGCCCCCCGTTTTTGACAGTTTTCCACTAAAAACAGGGGGCTCAACACAAAAACGATGGCTGAGAACAAACTGAACACTCACCGCAGGGAATGTTTCAACCGCTCTCTTAGACGCACAGGGCCCCAAATCAACACCAACCAAACATCAACTAGTTGGCATGTTAGGGGTCTGTGTAGAATGCCAGATCCGTACCACAAACAGTACTAGCCAGACATAGCAGAAACCCTATAACATCTCACACACTAAAAACACCAACACCACCGCATGATAGTGTGTGTGTTTCTACAAGTCATGGTGTGCTAGCTACCCACCCACCCCAATATAAACAGCCACGACCCCCCTACATACAGTTATGTTTAGGGGGCCGTTGCTGGTTTGCGTGGTTACAGATATGGTACCGGTTTTGTGACGATCGTCGGAACGGTAAACTGTGATGTTGTGCCGTTACCTAAACGTCCGCTAGCCCCACGACCCCAACACCACATCTCACCCACCTCATCAACAGCACAAGAATGTTCCCAACCAACACTGATTTGTGAAAAAGTTTTGTTACCAGACACAACAACCGGTGTAGTTCTCTGAGAGGTGCTGTTATCACCCAGCTGACCATACTGGTTTTGGCCCCAACACCAAGCTTTACCGGCCGTGTCTAGCCCACAGGAATGGTTGTGTCTAACAGCAAGTTCCACAAACACCCGGTTACCAGCAACCGCTTCTGGGGAAGGGCTCTGAGTACCTGCTGTACCTGACCCTAGCTGCCCCAAGTTTTTACGTCCCCAACACCAAGCTTTACCCGCAGTGTCTAGACCACAGGTGTGCTCATAACCAGCAGTGAGTTGGGTGTAGGTACGGTTACCTGAAACAGCTACAGGTGTAAGATGAGAAACTGTGGTCCCGTTCCCCAGCCGCCCATAGTTGTTTTGGCCCCAACACCAAGCTTTACCATCAAAATCTAGCCCACAAGTATGGTTAGCACCAGCACTAAGATACATAAACGTGTAGTTACCAGCCATCACGGTAGGCACATAACGGTTAGTGGTTGTGTTATCCCCCAGCTGCCGATTCCCGTTTAAACCCCAACACCATGCTTTACCCGCAAGGTCTAGCCCGCAAGTGTGCCCATTACCAGCAACGATTTGTGTAAAGATATGGTTGCCAGACACCTCAACAGGTGTAGGACGGTTGGTCGTTGTATTGTCTCCCAACTGACCGTACCCGTTTTCGCCCCAACACCATGCTTTACCCGCAGTGTCTAGACCACAGACATAGGTGTTGCCTGGCACGATTTCTTTAAACACATGATTATTAGCAACAACACTTGGGGTGTTCTGCTCGGAAGCAGTCCCATCCCCTAGCCGACCATAAGAATGATCACCCCAACACCAAGCACCGCCTTTTATAGCTAAACCACAGCTGTGGTTTTGACTAGAAATGCTTTGTACCCAACTAAACGGTACCGGTTCTGGTTCTGTTGTGGTAGTGGTTGGCGGCTCGGTAGGGCCAGGCGTGCCATCAACGGTCACACCTGGAACCAGGCCGTCAACTACTAGTTCTGTTGGTGTGTTACCCTCAACCAGACCGGCAGGTACGGTCCCACCAAGAATCGGTCCTACAGGTGGGGCTACCACAACATTCCAACCCGTGTCCCCTACCCCAACCAGCACCAGGGTATTAGATGTTCTAATAAAACCGATTTCACCGGTCTCTGGCCAAACGTCCCCTTCAACAGGCACCAACCCATCACCACTATCAGCCAGTGTTCCAAAGCTTGTAGCGCCGGGGGTGTCCTCAATAGCACCTAACACAGCATCCAACCCGGCCTGTGTGTCCCAACGATCCGCCCCCGACAGGGCCAGCAGTGCTTGTGCTTC
>JBAYRL010000023.1 GCA_041676705.1 Acidimicrobiia bacterium | reverse complement strand
CTGTTTAACATCGGGTAACAAACTGTTTAGCTGCTATGCGGGTGTTGGGTGTGACAGCCTTGTGAAGGTTTGTGTGTTTAGAGTGCTTATAGGGCTCAGTGGCCTCTATACTTCTTTGCCATGGAAAACGATCGCAGCATTCCAACTGGTCCCGACCCACAAAACAGGGACCCGGCACAAACCCGCCCATCACCACAAACCCCAACTAGTAACCCCGAACCCGCTTCGGAGGGAAGCGTCGAGTCACCCACACGACACTCAAGTATCGTTGTAGATGGTGTAGGGGGACATTTTGAGGCGTTTCAAACGAAACTTGGGTGGCTGCAACTTTTGTTGGAAAAACTACCCGCAGGGCTGCCTCTAGTGTTTGAAACAGGAAACGAGGCTGCCGCTGTAGGTTTTCCGGCGGTGTTAAACATTTGGGCTGATCTGCGCCCACCCAACAAATTTAGTGGTGTGATCCCTGTGTTGGTTGAAATGTTTGGTCCGTCAATATCGGGGGTTACTAAAGCAGAAGAGTTACGAAGCGAAACTGGTATCGAAACGTGGGGCAACGCACAGATCACAGTTGTTGTTTGGGGTGCTGAGCTTTCCTAACAACCCAACAGAACAGATAGCAATCCGCGAACAACACCTGATAAGAGCCAGTTGTGTTGTGTTGTGTTGGGGTTCGGTGAATAGTTAATTGTTGTTTTGTGCGGTGCTGGTGTTTAGTGGTCGTGTGTTGTTTTTGACCGCAGTTTTGATCTGCCCATGGTAGGGTACTGCTAGGTGTGTTGCGGGAGTTGGGGGTTACTGTGGGGCGTCAATGGTTTCTGGTGTCCAAAACAACTGGTTTTGGGTAACACAAAAAACAAGTTTTGTTTGTAGGATGGCAAACACCAAGTAGGGAACCGTTATCACATCCCCTAAAAGGTTTAAGACCGGGGTTTTGGAGTTGTGTGGTTGTGTATAAATGTTTGCTGTTCAGCATTCTAGAAACTTGAACGAAAGTTGGTGACTGTGACACGTTTTGTGGCGTTAGATATCGAGACGGACACGAACGCTGTGCCGGTAGATCCTGATATCCCTGGGGGTTTGGACCCTAGAGCTGGTGGTATCACTTCGATAGCGTTACATTCCAAGGATGAAACGTTGCTGATCGATGGTCATAACGAGAGACGGTTGTTGCTAGTTTTAGCGGCATGGTTTCGAGAATGTGACCGGAACACGGTGTTTGTTTCGTGGAACGGGGCTAGTTTTGATTTCCCGTTTCTGGCTGCACGAGCAACACAACAAAAAGTGTTGTTGCCGTTAATGTTAGAACTTAACCCGAACCTAGTTCCCAAGTATGGGGCGCTTCCAGGTTTTGAAGGGGGTTACACGGTGGAGGTTGCTAACGGTTACGGTAACATTTTACACCATGTTGATATAGCGTATCTTTATAAGGAGTTCGCTGAAACACAAGGTGTTAGTTGGTCGTTGAAACCAGTAGCGCAACATGTCGGTGTCGATATGATTCATGTTGATCGTGAGAATGTGGCTGGGTTGTCGGTTGGGGAACGGGTAGCTTACAACCTGTCAGATGTTGTAGGTACCCTAGCCCTTACCAACATGCTGGTTGAGAAACATTCTGTTGAATGGTTACTTGATCAGCGTTAATAACTGTTTGGCTAGTGTTTAAAAACTAGTTGTATCTCATTTTTGACCCTTGCCGGGTTGGGATGTTGTTTTGTAGGGGCTAAACCATGTGGTTTGGCCCCTATCTGTGTTTAGCTACACCGCATAGATGTGTGTAGAGGGTGGCTAGGGTTAAACAGTGGGGTGTTGGTTTGGTGGGGTGTTGGTGAGTTGTTGTAACTGTTTATGTAGGGTTGTGGTAGCGGTTTGTCGGGTGGTTGGGTTAGGGGCACAAAACAGGTTGGTTTGGGATGCTAAAAACTCTGCAATCGTTTGAGAATCTCTTTGTGGGGTGGGTGGTGTGTTAAGTTCAAAATAGTTTGTGTGGAACACCAGCATCGATAGAAGCCCAGCTAGTTGTGCTACTTCGCGACTGTCATACACACCAGAGTTGTCAGGGATGTTCGGGTTGGTGAGACGGGTTTCTAGCTGGTTTAGAACAGTGGCTAGTTGTGCGGTGATCTGGTCAATGTTTAGAGCCATAACAGGTTCCTTTCATAGTTTGGTTCCCCGAGGACTGTTATGTGGCTAAAGAGGTGCGCACACCCCCAGTTTTGGTGGCGGGTTGGTTGGGTGCGCCTAGTTGGGTTGGTGAGCTAGAAAGGTTGTTGTTGTGAAAGTACAGTTAGTTTATAAAACACAAGGTGTGCCAGCTGGTGAGCTGGTCGCCAAGGTGCCTGCGATTCAACACCGCTGGTTAGGTTTAACACCAGATTTGGGCACAAATCACGCTCAAGCAGTGGTGGAAAGCGGGTTTGGGTTGTGGGAAGCTACGATCACCAAGCATGGGGTTGTGGTGGTAACTGTCACCCACCCAAAGTTACCAACAGGGTTCGCTTTCGATCCTGAACTAGAACCCTATCCTTCGCTAGATAGTGTAGGTGAGATTGTTGAAGAGTTCGCTAAAGCTGGGTTTGGTGGCCAACACGGTTTGGATGGCTACTAACCCCCGTTCACGGGATCATATGTGGGGCACATACTATTTGTGGCACATACTATCCATAACTAACACTATCCACGATCACCCCGAACACCAGCACACCACCCCAGCAAAAGTGAGGGAGTTGTGTTACAACTGGTGCGTTAAAAACCAGCGGGCAGCGCGTTGCAGCTAGAGGGGTCTTAAAAACCTGTCTAAACGCTCAAACCACCCAATGTTAGCTGGAGGGTGTCGTAGCACCGCGGTGTAGAACCGCTCCCAGGTGTTTGTTTGCAGCTGTCTGAAACTGGGACATGTTCTTGTGGCGGTATAGCTGGTTATCTGCTCTGGAGGGTGGTTGATGGAAGGTTGTTCTGGTGTGTAACCACCCGGCAGCGTACCAGGTTGTGGGTTGAGGTGTGGGGACCTGGTTGGTGGGGGTTGTTTGGTGTTTTTGTAGAGACACGCACCGTATCAACATATTATGGTTAACGTTAACAGTGTTTTAGATGTGTCTGTGACAGGTTGTGTGGATGATGGTACGGTATTTCGTTGTTTAGATTGGGAAGGGGTGTTACCGCAGGGGTTGGTGTCATCTCCTGGTGGGGTGTTGGTGTCCAAACTGATCCGCGAGTTGCGACAAGCCTGTTTTAGGTGTGACCCGGAGTTTGATTTAGGTTTAGTGGATGCTGGGATCCGTTTAGCTCTCGACGCTCACAGCGACCAGAAACGGTTATCGGGGGAACCGTTTGTGACACACCCTTTAGCTGTCGCTAACATTTTAGCTGGGCTTGGTGTTTCAGCGCCGGTAGTTACCGCAGCGGTTTGTCATGACGTGTTGGAAGACACTGGTGTCACAGTTGAAATGTTAACGAAAGCGACTTCTGTTGAAGTTGCGCGTCTAGTTGAAGCGGTTTCTAAAATTGTGGTACCAGCTTCGGGTGGGGTTGATTCTCAGGCTGCCACGTTACAAAAAATGTTGACCGCCGCTCTTGGCGACCCGAGGGTTGTGTTGATCAAATCAGCTGACCGTTTGCACAACATGCGAACTTTAGGGGTGCTACCCCCAGAGAAACAGGACCGTATTGCTTTAGAAACACGGGAAGTGTATGCGCCTTTAGCGTTCCGTATGGGGGCATCGGTTATTGCGAGAGAGTTGGAAGATTTAGCGTTCCAACGGTTAGAACCCGAAATGTTTGGGATGGTGTCGCAACTTATTGCCAGGCTGTCACCGCAACGCGATGCCATGCTAACAAAAGTGACATCAGAGTTGTCCCGTGAGCTAAAGGCCGCCGGGTTGGAATGTGTTATTTCGGGGCGGACAAAACATGTGTGGTCTACCTACAAAAAGGTTGTGAATCTCGATCCGGGTGACTGGGACGAAATGCTTGGTGTGTGGGACCTCGTAGGGGTGCGGGTGGTGTGTGAAAATGTGCGGGATTGTTACGCCACGTTGGGGGTAGTGCATGAGTTGTGGCGGCCGCTACCAAACCGGTTCCGTGACTATATAGCATCCCCAAAGTTTAACTTGTACCAGTCGTTACATGTAAACGTGTTGGGCCCTGGTGGGGTACCTGTTGAGATCCAGATACGTACCCAAGAGATGCATGAGCGGGCCACGATAGGTGTCGCTGCTCATTGGGCATACAAAAAAGGTGGTCCGCCTACAACCCAGGATTTAGAATGGATGTTACGGCTTGTGGAGTGGCAAACCACAGCTGACACAGCTGAAGAGTATTTAGAAGCTGTTGTAGCGGAACTCACCGAGGACGAAATCCAAGTATTTACCCCTTCTGGGGAGATGGTGTCGTTACCTTCTGGTGCTACAGCACTAGATTTTGCTTACCAGATCCATACCGATATTGGTCACGGCGCTACCGGCGTTAAAATTGATGGGCAGCCAGGGTTGTTGACAGGGCAGCTACAGCCAGGTGTCACGGTACAGGTGTTGGGTGGTCGGCGTAGCGGCCCTGATTTGGAATGGTTTCGGGTTGTTCGCACCCCTAGAGCTAGGGAAGCGATTAAACGTTGGTTTGGGAAAGCCGCCCGGCAACTAACCAACGAACCCACAACCCCAACCAGCCAGTAAGCAGTTTGGGAACCCGCGAAACGTTTCGTTTCCACCCCCGACTGTTAAACCTGAACACACCCACCCCCTTTTTTGTGGGTTTGGTAGCATCATTCAAAGTTTAGTCACCCAGGAGGTCTTGGGGGGAAGATAACAGTGTCTATAGCACCACACCTTCACAGCTAAATCGCTGTGGGCGACCAAAAAAGGCTAGACATCTAGCAGGGGTGGGTTGCTGTTTTGGGGTTGTTGTGGGTTGGAGTGTGTTCCGGGCTGGTTGGGACACTATTTGGGTTGATGAGCACAAAAATATTTAACGGTTACCAAATACATCTACCCTCTGGCACCGATCTGTTCGACTTTGTTGAACAGATCACCAAACCATTACAAGAAACCTACCAAAACCTCTATACCCAACGGGCCATCTTAGACGCTGTGGTGTTATGGGACCATGCCCAGCGGGTAACACAAGGGCTTGAACCTGACAGTGATGAAGTAATAGATGACTCTATGGTACCTGTGGCGATAGCGGAGCAACGTATGTGGGCCAGGCAGCGTCGCATTGTTGAAACCGGGTTACGTGACCCGGCCTACGATTTCGGGTTTAATGTGACGTTTTTAGCGGGCCGTGACCAAAACCAGGTGTTAACTTCCGAGTTGTATGCTCTTATCTATACGGAACAACAAAACCTGGTAGATGTGTGGGAAACCCAAACCGGGGTAGAAAACTATGGGTATTGGGACAACACAGATAAACCTGAAGAGGTTTCGGAGCTTGAGTGGGACACCCGCCGTGAAGTATGGGACCAGATACTTGGCTATAACAAACCCGTCACAAAAGGTTTAAGCTGGTCTTTGGTAGGGGAAGGCCCTAACCTTGGGTTCATTGTGTCGTTAGATAGGTCTTCGTCACAACAAAAAGAACAACTCACCCCGTTTTTACCGTCGTTAGAACAACGTGCCCATGAGATAGCGTTACGTACCACCGAACTATCTAAAGAAGAGTTCGAAACGGCAGGTTGGGTCCGCCTGATCATAAACAAAATTGAGGAACTTAAACCCAAGCTAGTTGAACAGTTACCTCAAATTGGGGTCGAAACGCTTTTTGTGCCGTTTGAACCCCAACCATAAAACACCGGACAGGTCAGAAACATCACTGACACAACCCAACAAGTCTTAAAATGGTGATTGACGGGGCACACATTTCTGTGTGTCCCGTTGTTTTTATGGTTCGGAAGATGTTGGGGGTTGGTACAACCACCCTCACCAGTTGGTGGCGCAACTATACCGTTTTCGGTATAGTTGTGGCATGGCTGTTGTGGGTTTTAAACCAACTTATAGGTGTGTTCTTCGAGAAGTGGCTTTAGATCAGTACGGGTATGTTACGACCAGTGATGCGCGTAGTTGTGGGGTGCCTGTTGTGGAGCTACCGAAACTTGCTGCTCGGGGTGGCCTTAGACGGATAGCTTACGGGTTGTACCGTTTTGACGATATTCCCTCAACTGATCAGGATCTTTACATGGAAGCAACGCTTAGAGTTGGGTCTGATGCTTATCTGGCTGCAGAAACAGTTTTAGCGTTCCATAACCTTGCGTTTGTTAACCCGTTGCGGATTAGTGTGGTGACTTCTAGACGGGTACGTGCCAAGCTGCCAGGTTGGGTTAAAGTTGTGTCACAAACAAGACCTGTTGAGATCGTTGAGTACGATGGGATACGTTCCATGAGTGTTAAGGACGCTCTTTTGGGATGTGTTGGGCATGTCATGCCTGAACGACTTGTCGAAGCGTGTTATGAGGCCACCAACCAAGGGTTGTTGGATCGTAGAGACACCCAACATGTTTTAGCTAAAATTAGGAAACCATAGGTAACGATGGTTTGGTTACACACAAAAAAATAGAGGGCCACTGGGGCCCTCAAACGGTCAGGTTTCTTTCAGGGATGCTTGGATCCCGTTGCGGGTAACCATCCCACAAAGGTTAGTGTTGGCTTTATACCAACGTGGATAGTCGCGTGTTTTTATAGCATCCACCATTTGGTGGACTTCCGCTGCGAGTACCTCAAACCTAAATTTGCCGTTTAGATGACCGTCCACATCTAGTTGGTGTAGGTCTTGTAGAACGGCTTCTGCAGCTAGCAGGTATCTCGGGCTTGCGCCCTCATCCTGCATATTGATTTCGTCTGTAAAGCGCTCATAATGCGCGGTGTTTTCGAACATGTCGATAGCGTCGCTAGTTAACACAGTCATTTTGTCTCCTTTGTGCCCCGGATATCGGGGCTAGTAACACGACGCACCTTGGGAGCGTCCTGTGACGGCGCAACAGCTGTTAGTAGTTTGTATAGGTGGAGAAAGACGTGTTTGAAGGTGTAGTAGTTGGGTGCCTGTTGGAGAGGTGTATGGCAGGGTTTGAAGAGGCGCTGCCTCACACCAAAAATATTTGTGGGGGTAACTAAACCCAAAACGGGTTGGTGCGGTAGCAGTAAGGGTGTGTCCTCTTAGGCAAGGTTCGCTATAAAGTTGTCTATGGTACGGTTCTGTAACTTGAGTTTGGGTGGTTACAGCGTTGGTTTAGGTTGGGTTGTGGGTGATGTGTGTTGAGGTTAGGAGTTGGGTGTGTTGTTGTAAATGGTTGGTGATGGTTTGTACTGTTGGTGTGATGTCAGCGTTGTTTAACACAACTAGGTTAAATCCGAGATAGTTGTCTAATGCGCATTCGTTGGGGTCGTGTAGTGTTGTGGTGTCTGGTGTGAAACCGTCGCGGTGTTCTATTCTTGCGATCCGTATAGGCTCAGTTGTTTCTATACGGCAGGTGAAGAGTCCTAGGGTTTGTGCTGGGCCAACTTCGTTGGGGTAACGTCCGCCGGTTAGGAACGCTGTCTGGTTTTTGGCGATTGTTTGGTATACGGACTGGAAATATTGTTTGGTCCAGTATTGGGGGTCGTAGCTACGCCGGCCGGCGTCTGCTAGGAACTGGAGCGCTGCCCGGTTTTGGGGTGTGCGGCTATGGGGGCTGATAGTTTCACCGGTTTGGATTTGTGGGTACAGCATTTCTGTGAGCCGTGCTGCGGCTAATGTAGGTAGACCCATGTAGCCTGCTAGGGCTTGCGCTGCTTTTAACGGGGTGTCTTGGTTGTGGGAACATTCGGTTAGAAGCCCTAACACTTCAGCGTATTCTTTACGGATCGGGTCCGAGGTTTGGTGGACATGGCCTGGGCTTATTCCAAGTTCGGGGTGGTTAGTGAAATAGGTGTTTAGCTTGGCGGCTAACACGTCTTTCCCTGCCCCCATTTTCCCTGACAACACAACCCCGGTAGCTGTCCCACCACATAACACATCAACAGCTGCTACAGCAACAGGTTTAGATATTTCTAACTGTTGCGCTGCGGCTAGCATTGTAGCTGGTGAGGGGGTTGTAGTCATGTGACGTAACACCACCCCGGAGTGTTCATCCCAAATGTTTCCCATAACCCTATAGTGTTAGTTTTTACAGGTTACGCAATCGGCTTCCCAACAAACCAGGTAGGTGTGTTACCACACAGTCAACAAGTATGTAACAGGGGTGTAGCGGATGTGGTTGTTAGTTCTCGGTAGTGTGAGACGGTTGGGGTGGTGGTGTGGTTTAGTAGCCCGGTTAGGCACCATAGAACCTGTGGAAACGTTAAATAGCGGAACGCTACATGATGAACATTCGGCGGGTTTAGTTGGCGAGCTAGGCCAGGTGTTAGCAGATCTGGTGTTGTTGTCAGATAAACTTGTCGTCGCAGCACAAAACACTGGGCTTGTTAGAAAATATGAAGACGTGGTACAGGTCTGTGCTGGTATCGTCGCGTTGCAAAGCGACGCTTCTCGTCTCTTAGCTGCCCACAGCAAACTCGTCCCCCACTAAAAAACATCTCACAAAAACCTATCCTCGACAAGGGCTAGTGGTTTTTGTGAGTACTGGTTGGTGTCCCTACCCCAACAAAAACAGGCCTTGTAGTGTCTTGATAGGTGGTAAGAGGTGTGGTGTGGCAACCCCGCAAAACCAGCCGGTTGGGGGTTAGCACCTTAAAAGCTGAACCTGTGTTTCGGGTGGGGTTTGGTGAATCGTTCCTAGCTGTCACTGTTCTTCTAAGAACTATCCGTTACAGAAAAAGTTAGGAACACAAAAATGTTTGGTGAAGGTAAAGACCATCCGAAAAATGTGCCCAGTAAAGGCACCTGGGTTGAGGTACGAACCCGGAGGAATGAAACGTTTCGAGGTAGAGTACGGTTTGCTTCGCGTGAGCTAGGTAAAATCCGTTTAGCTGAAGGTGCCGGGTTTTGGGACGTGCCTCTCAAACATGTGGCAAACATAAAAGAACTGGCAGCCTTGAACAACACCCAAAGAGTCGCTACGGCCACACCCAGCCCATAACCCCAAAACCCGTCCCTATCAAACAAGCCTCTTGTGACAGGGTGTTCACACCTCAAAAACGTGTTGGTGACACGCGCCCCAAACCAACAAAAACACAACACCCGACACCCTGTGGGCACACAACATAACACGGTAACCACAAAACAGGCTGCTAGTTATTTGTGAGGGTGATAGGACAATAAACCCGCATGTCACCTACCACACCAACCCCCGCCGGCCCTGCTTTTGTTCGTAGGGGGTTAACTCTTGTAGAGATCATTTTGGGGTTGGTGGTGGGTGCGCTTCTGGTGTTCGCAGCGTTCGTGTCATTCCAACAGGTTTTCACTAAAACCCGTGAACATGCTGAACT
>JBAYRL010000022.1 GCA_041676705.1 Acidimicrobiia bacterium | reverse complement strand
TTGGGTGACTGGAATGTCTACCTTTAGTGGGAACTCTGCTGTAAGGATTGTTTCCACATTCGGGTATGGTGTTGCTAAAAGCCTGGTGGATATTATGATACTTTCACCAATAAACCGTAACGTCCTAGTAGACACATCTGCCGCTACATGGGTTATAGGGTGTTGTGCTACAACCGCTAACACCTCCGGGGTGAAAACACCGGTAAAGTCCCCAAAACCGGCTTCTGGAAGTGTCGCAGAATGCAACCGGAACGTGTCAGTAGCATGCAAAGCTAAAGACGTGCCAGTCGATACAAGTTGAATACCACCTCCCGAAGCGCCCGGTTTAACAGCAGTTAACGCCTGGTCAAACCGACTGAAATCTACTTGTGTGGCGCCTTTACGGGAAGGTATTTTTACAGGGAACGTGGTTGCTAACGGACGGAACGAATAAGGCGCTAAACCAGCAACTGTTACCAACAGATCGTTACCTTCTTCATAAACTAGCTCAACAGCAGCATCAGGGTTCGCTGCGGCTAAAAAACTCAGTAACGGTTTCGGAGGTACCAGCACGGAACCAGTTCTATCGGTGTCAACATCAATACTCGCAGCGATCGTGGTAGCCGAATCAGAACCTAAAACAACAAGCCTGTTTTTTGTGGCTTGGATCAAAACCCCGGTGTAGGCAACTAGCGCCACACCTGACATGTTAGTGTTAGAACTTGCCCGTTCAGCGACCTGTAACACGCCTCTAAGTTTTGAAACCACTGTTGAGAACTTCACGGTGACAGGTTCGGCCCACTATAAACGGCATCTACCCTTACAGCCCGAACACCCCCCTCTGGCCTGGTTGTTTAGAACCGGGGCGGCTATATGTTCTGTATGGAACTGTCAAAACCGTCGCTTTTGAAACCACCTACAACTAGTTTTTTACAGGACTTTGCTGAACGAGTTGCTAACGCTGGCGGGTTTTTAACTTGGGCCGGGTTTTTACGGGTAGCAGCCCCAGACGGTTCTGCTGGTACTATGCTCGTTGGGCCACGGTTTGCTGAATGGCGAGGTCACCGGGTTGAGCTACAAACCCAAGATTCAAAAGCCGAGAAAGCATCTAGTTTAGTTAGCGCCGGTTGGCATAGTTCAGACACCTACAGTCGTCAGATTGAAGACAAAGCTACTTGGGTAACCCCTCTTTGGTTTCCTGGTGGGTGGCAAACTAAAGGTTTAGGGGTTTTCGGGGCACATGTCGTTACTATCCGATGCCATACCAACACTGACACTATTGACCGTCAACTGTTAAGACAACTAGTCGCCTTAGCTTTAGATGAACACTGTCCCGCCGAAGGTGTCGTCTCAGGTGATCAAGGTTTTTATGTTACCCATATGGAACAGGACTGGTTGATAGCCACAAAACTTTAACACAACCCGTTTTGGGACGGTTGGTGCTACCAACGTTGGTCTTTCACTGGTGGTAACGCTGTTTGGGTTGGGTCGCGTTGGATAACTTTGACGTACTCGACCCGTTCAGTTGGTTTATTGACCCGTAAAACCATTTCCCCAATAGTTAAACCTCGTAACTGGTCAGGGCTCACCCGGTAGGTGGTACCCCAACGGGCGGTGCCACTGTTTTCTAACGTTCCATCAATGTTAGCGAATGTGGTTTCTAGGCGATCTTCTCCGCCGATAAACTCGGCGCACACTCTTGCCGATTCCGGTTCGCCTTGCGCCATTACCAGCGCCACGTTGATGTTTTGGGCGAGTCTGGGGAAGTCGTCCCCGGTGCGTGATTTCCAATCGAGAGGGCCTTGTGTTGCTAAAATTATTGACATTTTAGCTGAACGGGCACGAGCTAAAAGGTTTTGTACAATGTCCCGGTTAACCCAGTTCGCTTCGTCAATAATCACAAACCTTGGTCTGTCTGTAGAACCCAGTTCTCGTCTGCCAGTGGTACGAAGACCAGCTTCTACCGAGAAACGTTGCAGAACAGCGGCCGATATCATGGCGGTCAAATCTCGTTTACCGGACGAATCTAAACCAATATATTGCAACCCAGATGCGGTCACATCGAATGGTTGGCGGCGACCAGATTCGTCGGGTCGTAACACCACCCGCCCAGCTTGGGTGTCATAGATTTGCAAAATTTTTGCGCCGAAGCCGGGGGCGGTGTCTTGTTCATGTTTTGTTGGGTTTAACAATGACCGGTATTCTTCGTCTAACTGTATATGTGGCATGGCGTGTTTAACTACAGCTAGAAACGGTTTGGCCGAGTTTTTTAGGGTAGATCCACCTAAAAACTTGCCAACCTCATACATGGATGGTGTGGGGATTGTTTCTGGGGAAAGTTGATGTGCTTGGAACATGAGTTTCAAAATTTGGCCCAACAACAACTTGTTAATATTTTGCCAGTGCTCATCGTCGAACTCCATTAACGACAACACTAAATCTCTGGCTTCGTCGCGTCCTAGCCCGTCTAGGGGGTTGAACCAGAACCCTGGTTCAGGGTCTGATAGACGTAACTCTTGATAAGGGATTGAATGGGTAGCGGCGTACTGGTCACACCAATCTCGTAACCCACCCGGTTTAGTGTCTTCTTTCAAGTCTAAAACTACACCTGACCAGCCCAGATCAGCTAGACCACCTGCCACGACTTTTAACGTTTCTGTGTTATGGGTTGGGATATAAGACTCCCCCGCTAAATACAGATGTGATTCTGAATCTACCTGGATACATTTCACTGGCACCGATTCGGTCGGGACGATTTCTGTTATTTGGTGCGCTAAACGGTCCGCTCCAGGAGCTGGTAGCAACACTGTAAAAGCAGTGTTGCTGTGACGTAACATCATCCCACCTACCGATAACGTTAAATCACGGATCACATCCTGGGTTTCTCGGGTTACCCCGGCAAGAAACCAGCCAGACACGTTATCTGAACGCCCATAGTTTTGAAGAAGTTGTTTACCGATTGTTGCAGCGATTTGTTGTTGTGTAACTGACCATAGCAACGGTTGAGTGTTGTTTAACCAGTCTGGGGTTTGCCACTGCCCATATACGGACGGGTCTTCAGCACCGAAATACCATAGCAGGTGACCTAGTGTGTTTAGCGACAGAGGCGGGTAGCTATCAGGCTGGTTGTGATGATTTTGGGATACTAACGCAATAGCGGTTTCTAAAACATAGAGAGTGTCACCCAAAGAGGCGTCGCTTGGGGCGAACAGTTCTGCTAAATGTTTGCTTTGTACGTTCTGGGTGTTAGATCTGATGAGATGCATCAAATGGGTTCTACGAGCATCAGGATGGGCAGCATAATGAGGGCTTAAACTTAACGTCCCAGCACTGGTTATATAATGAAACCGGGTTGTTGATGGGTTGTACATGTCATAATCGCTTAGCAGCTCGTTGGTGGTACGGCTCTTTGGGGTAGCGTCATTGGTAGTGTAGGTAACCCATTTATGGTCACCGTCAGCAACGATGCTGCTACCATCCCCAAACTTGACCCGATAACAGGCCCGATCATGTTGAGGTTCTGTCACATATTGGACCCAACAAGGACGTCCGTTGTCATCTAATAGCTGATCCCCTACCTTCACATCACCCATGGTCGTCCAACCCTCAGGTGTTGGGATAAGGGTATCTAACGCTAAAGCTTTACCGGAACCTGTCGAACCAAACACAAAAGCATGGGTTTCCCATTCTTTTTCTGTGACTACCACCGGTACCCCTTTATGGGAAATACCTATCGACACCCCTTTAGGAACGTCAGGACCACCACGTAAAGAATGGTTCCCTGTTTGGGTATATAACGGGGTGGGTCGCATCACCCGAACTTTTTCCCGTTCTTTCTCACTTGGTAGCACAGACCCTTGCGGATTTTCTAACGGGTCGTGTTTACGGAACCGATCCGGTAGTTTTTCGGTGATACCAGTACCGTCTAACAGACCCGCAACGGACATCACGAACGCTGTTAACACACCAACCGCGATTGTGGAACCAACTAAACCAATCTCGTTAGGTCGGCGTAACACTAGCCCCACAACTAGCTGGATGTATTCCCAAAAATAGACACGCCCAACAACCCCAACAACTAAACACAAACCTAAGATCACACCATACTCAAAACGTCGTAGCCGACCTCTGGCTACGAAACGCCAAATAGCTAACCCTAAAACGGTTGGGATTGTTAAAAAAATAACTGCCACGATCCCTAACAACACAAGCACCGCAGTAGCATCACCCGAATCTTGGGTTTCTTTGCTTGACATGGCGCCAGTGTCGGACCTTTTAACGCTGTGAGTTGTTAACAACGGGTTTTTGGGGTGTGGCGACACTAGCTACCAGATTCATACCAAACCCCGGTTTGGGGAGCGGTTTGTGTTTAGAACCAAGTTTGGAGTTTTGTTGTGTCACTAACCGAGAACCGGTGGAAAGCTGTCCCTGCGGTACGGGCAAACGCTAAAGGCTTAAAGATCCGGGTATGGGCGCTGTGGGGTGTTTTACTGTTCGGTTTTGTGATGGGACCTCTTGCCATGTGTTCAGTAGCGGTTTCTAAACCGGCACCCACCCCAGCATCACCAGGCCCACCAACCCCTGTGTTAGCGTTCGCTAATAGTGTTTTGAATGATTGGCTTGGGGGACGCCCAACCACTGTACCTTTAGCAGAAAACGTTGACCCAGGGTTCGGGTTTGGCAGTGAACAGGAACGTTTCAGCTATATCGACGCTAACCTGTACAACTCTTCGAGTTCCACAGTTGATGACCGGGTGGTGTATCACACAACATATCGGTTACGCACCGAACACGGCCTTTACGATCTGAGTATCAGCTCTACCCCTAACCGGGCGGGACAACTTGTTTTAGCTACCCAACCAACTCTTATCCCAGCAAATGTTCTACCGGGTAACGTCCCACCGGTTGTGCCAACAGTGCGGAGCAACGAACTACCCGAAGGTGTTCAAGCAAGTGTTAACCGTTGGGCTGACGCTTATGCAGGTGATAACCAGGACCAGTTACGGGTTTTGATCGCTGGGGGCCCCGAAACCGGGATTTATAAAGGTTTAGGTGGCTATGAAGTTAAACAACCCCCAACTTTAACCGCACCTGTAACCCGTGAAGATGGCTATCTGTATGTGCGTGCAAGGGTTGTGTTAACCGATAGCAGCACCAATGAGTTCACCATGAGTATCGACTTTGATTTGCTCATAACCCAGGCCGGTACCTCCGACGCGAGAGTACAAGCTTGGGGGGTGCCAGGATCAGGGCCAACACTCACCCCTTTTATAAACAACACCGCCCTATAACCATAAACGGGCACCACATCTCTAGAGAGGTTTCACAATGATGATTTTAGCTCAACTTGACGGGGCGTTCTGGTCTACCCCTATGGGGAACTTGATGCAACAACTCGCTGCTGTCGCAGCGATCGTAGGGTTCATAGCCGCTGCTGTAGTGTCTGTAGGCCATGTCCGCAAAGGTGCTATCCCCAAGGCGATCAGCACCATGCTAGGCACTATCCTTGTAGCAGCCGTTCTTTTAAACTTTAGCCTCGTTGGAACCCTTTTAAACCTAGGTTCTGATTTGATTGGTTTGTTTGTACAAAGCGGCGCTGACATGGTTACCGACGTAAACGACGTCCGCTAAACAAACCCTCCCTAGTTAGTTACCTAACTAGCAGCACAACTAGTTTCCTCTCTAACTCAGCCGAACACCGTGGCATCACCCCAAGTGTTCGGCTGTTTCATGCCCAACAACACCCCCAACACCACAAGTCACCTTCTGCAAATTCTAGAAACCTGTCTGTCCCATCGGAAACCCCAGCAGTGGTGGCGTGTTCCCCAGCTACCGCTCTGCCACCCTTGTTTTGTATGAGTGGCTAATGTGACAGCCACGAACATGTTACCGGTTGGCGAACATTATTTACCAACACGATACCGAGAACGACCGTCCTGTTACATAACACACCCCCGATGTAGGGTTGTTATGGTAATGCCGGTATCGTTTTTGCGATTTCTGGCAGGTTTGCTTTAGTAGATTGTGGCGTTGAAAACGGGTGCTGGTATCGGGTTATCCGGCCAAGTTTGTTTAACAAACCTTGGGTAGTGGGTGTTAGTACCGTAACGGTGTCCAACAGGGACTCTACAGCTGCTACCGGGTTTTTGTTGAGCTGGGTTTGGATATCGTGATAGCTGGTTTGGTATTGGGTATCTAACTGTTTCTCTAGTTTTTCTGCGGCGTCTACTATCACAACAATATCGTCGTACGGTTTTTGTTTTTGGATCGCTAAATCCACTTTTTGGATTCGGTCCAACTCTAACTCGATACTTTGGGTATGACTGCTAGCGGTTAACACCTGGTTGATTGTTTCAGGGTCTGGTACTAAATGTGTTAAACGTTCCTTCAAAACATCTATTTTGGTTTGTAATGTAGGGGCACGACTTGGCTGCGTTTTCTGCTCTGCAACTAACAGACTGATCTTGTCCTGTACTGCTAGTTGTTGTTCACGAATCTTCTGCAAGGCGTTTTGCGCAACGGCAATCGTTAGCGGTGTGTTTAGTTTCTGTGCGTGAGCCTGTATTTTTTCGACATACTGGTTACGTAAGTTGACCCCTGTGGATGACTCGGCAAGTTTTCTGTCGTAACTAACTGCTTGTGCTTTCAAGGTATGGATCTGGGATCCTATTGTGGTTGATAGTTGGTCTAAAACGTTAGGACGTCCCGCTTGGCGGCTGATCAGCGCTGCTTCTAGGTTTGCTAACCCGGCAGCAGTTGAAATGTCTATATCAACACTTGATAGAACATCCCCAACTGTTGTTCCACCCCCGGTCGCCAAATTTATTTGGTTGAACAACTGATTTTGGGCAGATTCTGAAAGGTTTAACGACGCTATGCTTTCAAGTTCTTCTGGTGGTAGGAACAGAGCAGGGGAACTGCTTAGAAGTTGCGCTGTTTGTGCGATAGACCCTGTGTCTGGTAACACCACTTTGTTGTTGTCATCTAGTTGTGGGATTAACACGGGTGGCAAACCGGTTAAAGACCCAGCGACCGCAACATCAGGGTCAAGGTCGAATTGTTCTTTGAATAGGTCAACACTAGCGGCTTGTTCGTGATACGAATAAGCCGTTTTAGGGGTCAACACCATATGGACACCAGGGTTTACTTTACCGTCTCGGAACCCTGCTTCTGTTGGGGACAATATTTTTGTTATGTTACCCGCTTCATCAACTTTCGCGAACTGGAATATAGGTTCCCCAGCTTCGGTTAATAGCGGGTTACCATCTTTGTCACGTAGTGCTTGTGATTGGACTCTTAGGAGATCTAACCGGTCGTTAAAATAATCTGCTTCTGTTTCGTCACGGGTAGTTAACGGGAGCCCACCCAAATGTTGTTGTCGTCGTTGCTGCTCTTGGAGCATCAGGTTGCCAGCAACCGCAGCAGTAGTAGTTTCGCGGTTCGCAGCAAAATCTGCGGCTTGTTTAACAGACTCACGGACTGTTTTGTTTTTCGCGCCTTCTGGGTTGGTAGCATCTGCTATAGCAGCTACACCCATAGCGCCTAGATTGGCTGCTACCGCCCCAGCCGAAACGTTATTAGCAGACCTGTTTTTGGCGGTGTTATGACGTTGTTTCGTCTCACCCCAAAGTAGTTGGAACGGGTTTGAGGTGGCCATAGCAGCACCCCGAGCGGCTTTGTGTCGCCAACTTCGTATGCGTTCCCCATCAACATAACGATCAGTGTTCGCATATTTGTGATCTAGCTTCGCTATTTTTTGGTTGTAAGGCTCAGGAGGTGACCAATTTCTAGGGTTAAATTTGCCGCCCGCATGGTTTTCACCAGCACCGGTAAACGCTGCGGCGGTGGCCATCCCCAACGCACCAGTGGGAGAGAACAGGTTCCCTATCCCGATTTGTTGAGCTAGTTTTTTGAGCATCAACAACGCTGCTAGCGGTGCGAAGAGCCGCAAAAATAGCGAATCGGAACCTAAAAACCCTTCAATTATAGAAATCGTGGAGATAAGAGCGGTTACCGCTGCGACCAACACTATTTTTGAAGCCCCAAACATTAGAGTCATGCGTAGCATGCGCCGGCCCGGTGTTTGTGGCGAGTTGTTAGACCGGACCCCATCAAAAGCAAGTAATGTTAAAGTGAGCGGTAAAAATACAAGTAGCAACGCGAAACCAAGCTGCGCTATCCCGGCACCCACAACAACTATCCCTAACGCATACATGTACAGGGCAGCGGTTACTAGTGATAGTACCCCAGCTGTGACAGCGTTTAAGGGTCTATGTCCCCGCATGGACGCTAACGTTTCTTGAACGTCGGGAACGTCATCAAAATAGGCGGTTGATGTTGTAGCGTCAGGGGTGGTAGGGTCTAACGCGTTGTTGTCACGGTTTCCGTACAGTTTTAGTAACGCAAAATCGTCTTTAAGACCGTTCCATTGAAGTTTTCCGTGGTCTAAATTTAGGGTCCCTGCAAACCAGTTTGCACAATGTTCATCAGTTATGTCACCTGTTAACGCCCACGCTTGTTGTACTTTTAGGTTACCAAGTTCAGCCTTGCCAGAGGTGTCCGCCATACAAGCACCCCAAAAGAAGGTAGCTGCTTCGAACTGTTTCCCTTCTAGGAACGCTGAACCATATGGAAACAGTAGTTCCGATTTTGTTGGAGAAGATCCTAACAAGGCACGGTTAGGGTAACCAGCGGCGTTACCTAATAGTATTTGTTCGTTGATTGGTTGGTTAGCGTTAGCTTCAAGTTGGTGGCACCACATCCGTTCCGATGAAAGTGCGGTGCCATATTGTGCTAAACGCCAAGCTGCAGCGGCGGTGCGTTGCCATAACTGAGACACTCTTGGTAACAGTTTTGACCCAGCACCACTAGAAGAGGCTTTAGCCATATAGGTTTCTTCTAGCACCTGGGTGTATGCGGCACACGAGGGTTGCGGGTAGTTTCCTTTAACACCAGGTTCTAAACGCCCAAGCTGACCAGCTCCGGTACCTAAAGCCACCCCAATATCTTCGGTTAACATCAAACCTTGTTCTGCTATCCATACCGGGGAACCCTTGGGCGCTACTGCACCTTCAGGTGGTTCCCCTAGCGAGAAACCTAACAGGAGCATTATTGGGATCCCAAAAGCTAACAGTTTGCGTACCGTGCCTGTGACAGCTCCCCTGATAACAGATCTGAGTATCCCAAAAAGTAGCACTGCTGCTAGAAGCCAGATAAGCCCCGATTCGATGATAGTTACTGCTATAGCGTGGGCTGAACGGTTGATCGCACCGCCACCAATGCGTAACACATCTAAGGTTAATACCCATTCGGTTACCATCAACAAAATACCCCAAGCTAAACCTGACAACGCGAACGTCAAATTCGAGATGACTGTCATAACTTTTTCGGGAAGATCTTTCCAACCGTGGTTGGAATATAAAGCTAAAGAACTGTTCCAACGATAGGCAGGTAAAAACCGTTTTGCAGAACCTTCAAAAGTGGCAGCCAGACGAGACCCACGTGCAGTGCAGGACTCTACACCACTCCAGCTCAACTGGTCGGCAAGATCATCTGTTAAACAGTATTCACCGGTTAAAGAGTTGATACCAACAGACCCACCATTGTCAGCAATGCTGTAGGAAACGGGACCGGTTGGTGGTGTTACGAGTTCTTTATGTAACCCACCACCAAAATAGGACCCTGTTAATACCAGAACCAGCGTCACCCAAATAGCGGCCCGTTTCCACGGGGCTACAACAGGTTTTGTGGGGTTTTTCACTGCTAGCTCCTAAACAACATTCACAGGCAAAACAATGTTTTATTCAACGATCGGTGTCGTTGAATAAGCTTTCGCGTAACGTTGCGGTATCTGGTATCCCAAAAGGGCAGCGCTACGACGCCCATAAAGGTCGCTATGGATCCCCAACGCTCCCCTTGATGGACGCCCCTGTGACCCTTGTTGCGGGCCTGCTTGCCGCAACCATTCTAAACGTTCTTTGGTGGGTTCTAAACGACAAAGTGTTAACGCCGCGATCGCTTCAGCTTCTTCTGTTAGTTTCATAACTAGCACCCTTGAAAGGTGCGATTCCATGTCGATCCCTTCCGAGATCAAATCGTTTACCCTTTGTGTTGCGAACACACTCATCACGTTTTGGGAACGACCTTCTCGCCCTAGCGACTGTAACGCTGCTAAACCTTCTGATGTTTGTAAAAACGTCCACGCTTCATCCAAAATCAAAAGACCGCCGTTGGTGTGTGACAACAGTTCCATACAGGAACTAGTAACTAGCCTGACAGCACCTAACGCCATTTTTTGGGGAAGGGTGTACGATCTTGGGTCGGCGCCTTGTGACGGGAAATCTAGACGACGGTCAAACTCGATAAGTAACAGGCCCCCACCAGAGTTGAACTTTGGTTGGGGACGCATCCCAATCCCCAACCTAAACAACGGGTTGTTAGTAGCGTCTGTTACAAGTTTACGTATCCGGGGGCCGTGGGGCGCTTCGATAGCTTCTAACGCTTCGAGGACACACTGGGCGCCTTGTTCCGCCCCGGCTTGCAGCCCAGCTTCTAACGCTAAACCTTCTTCTAACGATAACCCACCATCGGCTACACCCCGGTTACCTAAAACTGTCATTATGTGTGCCGCGGCTATTGAAGCTGCTTGGGGTGGTGTCGCAAACCGGAACGGATCAAAAAACCCGCCTTCTTTAGCGATGTCGGTAAGTTTCACGACCCGCCCGTTTGTTACCTGGGCTAAACCTTGAAGCGACGAGTAGCCTTTAGGGTTAATAAAAATTGCTTGGCCACCAGCTAAAGCGTATTGGTGTGCTAACGATTGACAGAACCAGGTTTTTCCTGAACCTGATTCTCCTGCTACAAGCATTGACGCGGGTTTGTTTTGTTGGGAAGCAGCCCGCGGGTCTATAAACAGTGGTGTCATGTCGGGGAGTGTGACACCCATATAGATTCCAGAGTTGTCCCCTAACCGGGAAAAACTTTGCAACCCAGCATAGGCGATGGTTGCTATGTTTATATCTTGGGGGAACGGGTTCGAACGAAACGGTGAGGTTGGTAACGTTTCTGCTAACCCTGATAACTGTCGGTACTGTAACGGGGATACTTTAATCCCGAACGCTTCGTTTAGAACATCAACATAGGTGTTAGGAACTTCAGGGCCTACACGACGAGCTAACACTATTGATGTGTTTGTTACAAGCGAATCGGTGCCACCTAGGATGTATTGTTCTACCCGTTGAGCGAAACTAAAATCGTCTGACTGTTCGGACCTTCCTAACAGGTCCCCTGCTTTACGTTCTTCAGCGATTTCGTGGATGATACGACGTTCTTGTTTACGGATCCGGGCTCTTGAGACTGTGGAGGGTTCAAGTTCTCCCCGTATCGATATCACAGAAGCGGGGGCGTAATGGTTTTGGGCTGCTAAAAGCCAGTCAGCGTTCGGTGCTTTCATCTCAGGTATCGAAAACTCGTCGATCACAGCCATTTCGATACGGTCACTTTCCCCCACATAAAGATAGTCAGGTGTGGCGAAAACAGCTGCATGTGGGGTACGCCCATAGTTGTACCAGGCTTCTAGCTGGGCACGTTCGGCTGGGGTGGGTGGGTTAAACGCCCCGTGGGATTTGAAAATGTTTTCGATACGGGCCCGGTCCGCTGCGTACAACGACCGGTCTGGGACTGCTTGTCCCATCACCCCAACTAGTTGGTCTTTCATGGTTTCTAACACGTTTTTGTTAGATGTTGTTAGCGACGACCAGAGTTTCACACCTAAAAGGAGGGCTTTGTTTGGTGCCACAAAATCTAGGGTTTCTTCTAGAAAGTCTTGTAACGCTCCAGGTGGGGTGTCTTTTGGTGGTGATGCTTCTTTGTCCCAAACATGAGACACCAGATGAAACTCTCGGGATCTTGCTAGTGCTTTGATCCCGGAACCTAAATCGACACTGGTTGAAGCGAGCTCTGCGAGCAGGTTTGCTAAAAGTGAGCTGTCTGCTAATTTCACACCGGGATCTTCCCAAGAAAGTGGGGAGAGTGTTAGCGAGCGGTACAACCATACTTCGCCTCTGGTGTGACCCATATAGAGGCCACCTTCGTCATAGTAGGCCCATGGAGTTACCCAAGCTGTTCTACGTTCTGGGTCGTAGCCTCCAGCTTTTGAAGCGAGTTGTTTGAACGGGTTACGCATACTAGAAACCTTTATTGTGGCTGTGTCGGGCCTGTTCTGGCTTTTTCTGGGCGGTACCACCGTGGAGGGTTCGTGGCGGTAGGCGCTGGCGGAGAGGATAAGACTGGGGGTGGAGTGTTAACTAGGGGTTTGCGGTCTTGGCGGATACCTAGTTTGGGGACATCTGATTCGTAGCGTTTGTGGAACACGCCACGTTCATCTACTTCTCCAGCAGAAATTGTGATAGCACCTGGAAATATTTCGAAAGGCCCAACCTGGTCTAGGGGTACCGGGGCGATCCCTATATAAAGGTCGGCTTTCGCACCACGTAGCTTGGTTGGTGTTCTCAAATTAGCAAGTTTTAACGCCAACCATTTCCCGAACGTTTCACCTTTTAACGGGGAATAGTTGGCTAACACATAGCCAGCGGTGCCGCCTAACGCTCCAGGCATCAGTAACTGGAAAAACTTGGCTTTTAAAACTACCAAAGCAAACAGTGCAGTAGTTGTGGCACCAATAGACGCAAACAGTAGGGAACGTACCAGCACAGTACGTCCGGTCACGTTCAGCGGGCCGGGTAAAGCGATACGGGTTTGTCGGGGTTTTAACACTGATGTTGCGATCAACATGGTTGGTCCGGTAACACCAGATTTTGTGTCGTTACTCACTATGTTGCACCAGGGCTTCTAAAACAGCTAGCTAAACAAATGTTTTGGTTAGCTAAGGTGTTGCTAGTGTCGGCCCTTAACCCTCGTTTTTTATGCTGACCCGCCTGTCGTGTCACAGATGCCAGCCAATGTTATGTCTCTAGAAAAGATTTTGGCCCAAACCGTCCTAAGAGAAGGTTTGGGCCAAAAAGGGTGTTAGAAGGGTCTTACCGGCGCCCAAAACAATATGGGTGCCAGAAGCAGCATGAGGGTGATACCTACACCCCACGCTACTAGTTTGGTGGTGCCACCCACCAAAGACCTAAGTCCCGCACCGAAGAGGGTCATGGTGCCCGCGACACCTAAAACCCCCCACGATAAGGGGACCTGGTGGTCTCCTACTGGGACGTTAATCCCCAGCGACCACCCAAAGGCGTAGGTAACTGTGTTAAAAACAATCACAGCTACCATCACCGCCGCTACTACCCGTCCAGGGCCGCTACGGTGGGTTTCGTCGCCGTGAACTTCCCACGACGACAGCTCGGCACGTTTCCGTGCCGGGGCTTTGGCCACAAAGTTACTGGCTGTGGCCCAAACCACGATAACAGCAGGCGCTGCTATCGATATCATTTTCCACTGGGGGGACATGTTGTCCCACGCAGTGGTCATGGCTACCACAACAGCGTGGTAGCCGGACGCAGTGGTGGCGGTTAGTTCGCTAAGCAAACCAGCCGCCACCGCCACTGCTGTAACCATAACTGCTACAGCAGCCGCTACGAGGAGGGCTACACGCCCAGACAGTTCTTTGCCGTACATTACGGCCTCCTTTCGTTGGGGTTTCTACCCCAACCTTTCCCACCTGGTTGGGCGGGTTCTTTTGTGTCACATCTACTCTTTAGTGCCAGTGCTAGGCACCCAAACCAGTTGTGGAGGTGGGATACAACTTAGGCGGCTGGTTGAAACTGGTTTAGCTCACACAGTGACAGGCATGTCTTTAGATGACCTTTTTAACGACAGCACCCCTGAACCAGACCCGGTGTTAAACAAACAACCACTGACACCACCAGACGCTAACAACCACGATAAACAACGCTCTAACCGTTTGACTCCTTTCAACCCGGCTAGTTCTGAGGATCACAGTTTTAAACATAGGGAAAGCTTTGACGTTCCCACACCAACCCCCGCCACCACCACCAACGATCTATCCAAAAACTTTGATGGTGTCACCAAATCTGAGGAAACAACATCTGCAGGTTCAGACGATAACCAACACAGCCCAGCATCGCGGGTACCCGATGATATCAAAGGATCTGGCGGTCATGTTTTGGGGAATCAGAGAAACTCTTCGGGGGTTACACAACCACAAAACAACAC
>JBAYRL010000021.1 GCA_041676705.1 Acidimicrobiia bacterium | reverse complement strand
GCTGCCTGTGATGACGTTGACGCTGTCGCCGCGCAGCCAGATGGTGTCGTATGTGGCGACGACTACCGAATCGGTTCTCTCGGCGCCAGTGATGGAGCCCAGGTCGACGTCGTCGCCCGTAACGGAGCTGTTCCGGAAGGCCAGGCTGCCCAGGTAGAAGATGAGCCGCACGCCTGACGCCATGTCCACGGTTGCCGTGTCGAACAGCGTGTTGCCGTAACTGTAGACCTGGATGGTGGCGCCAGCGATGGTGGAGTCGAGGACCTGCAGGTCGTAATTGAGGGAGTGGTCGAACTCGTTGCTGAACATGTTGGTGGCGTCCAGTTGCAGGCGGGTTGCGTCGGCCCCGCGTCCGTGAAGCTCTAGGTTGGTGACCGTAAGGGCAGCGGCGCCCGCCGTTAAGTCGTAGGTGCGAGCCGCGAGTAGCACGGCCGTGCCGGCCTCTTGAGCGTTGAGGAACGCCTGCAGGTCAGCGTCGGTGCCCGTGTAGGCAACGCCTACGAACGGGCCGGGGTGGATGGCGCTGCCTGCGGTGGTAACGAGCACGTCCTGCCAGGCGTTGGCGGCGTCTGCTGGCACCGTGGCTTCGATGCTTGTGGGGCCCCACGAGGTGATGCTGGCAGGCACTCCGCCGACCGTAAGCGTGCCTTCAGCCGTGCCGAAGCCGGTGCCCGTGACCGTGAACGCTTGGCCCCTGGCGGCTACTTCCGGCGCCACGGCGCTGATGGTGGGCGCGCTGGTTCCGGGGCCGGGCTGCGGGCCGCCCGTGCTGGGGCTACGGCGGCGTTTCAGTTGTGAGATTGTTGGCGCGGGTAGGTGCTTCCTGCTGTTGCGAGAGTATGTTTTCGGTGTTAGCGAAGAAGGCTTCCAGGGCCGAGCGGGCGAGTCAGGTAGACGCTGAACCGCGACCCAGCGCTGCGTCCAGAGCGCGTCTCATTACCTCGGCTTCGGATACCGCCAGCTCGCCCGCTCTACGCTTAAGCGCCAGGTTCTGATCTTCTTCAAGGTAGAACTGCTTGCGTACCATTCCTACATCATGGTCGACGCAGGCCGGTGCTAGGGCCACACCTACGACGTTTGCGCCGCCTCGAACCGCAGTCCCCGCGCCCGGCCGTGCGCCACCAGGCGCCCCTCCGCCACCAGCGCGTGCAGGTCTTTCGAGGCGGTCGGCGAAGTGATGCCGCAGCGTGCCGCGTGCTCCGCCACCGTGATCGCGCCACATTCGGCAACGTGCGCTAAGGCGAGCGCCTGACGGCCTGCCTGGTCGAGCGGCGCATCTTCGCGGCTCACGGTTCTGCCGTCGAGCAGGCCGGTTATTGCGGGCTGCGATGGCGCGAAGAGCGGCCCACCGCCGGCGCCCTGGTCGGTGAGCACGTCGCCCAGCGCCTCGCTTGCGGAGCGGCCGCGGTGCGCGGCGCGGCGCAGGTTCATGCAGGCCGATAACCACCGGTAGGTGAGGTCCGCGGCGAGCGGCCCGGACTCCGCAAACAACAGGGGCACGTTCGGGTAAGCGGCCTGCAGCGCGGCCGTGAGGTTCAGCAGCCAGCCTGGCCGCACACGCGTTTCGTCTGTTGAGAGCAGCTTGCCTAGGCGCCCCTCTATAACCACCGCTGCGCGCGGCATTGTGGACAGTTCCGCCATAGCCAGAGCCAGCTGCCCGTTCACCGCTGCGGCGGCGAACTCTTTGAGTTTCTTGCGTTCGACCACCGCCGCCAGCTCGTCGCCGTCAAAAACGCCGTAGTCGCCCACCGGCAAGCGCCGCCGCTCGACCGTGACCGGGTTAGTAGCGAAGCGCCACGGGTAGCGCTCGCGCGTGTCGATGACGACTCGCATGGGCCCGTCGAGCCCGCGCGCTTGCGGCGCCCGCACGCCGGGCCGCGTGGCGCGCATGGAGCGCTCGCTGCGCCAGAACACCAGGCGGTTACCGTACTTGTTGGCGGTGAACACGAACAGAGAGCGCCGCCGCTGCGGGCGGTTCAGCACGAGCTCGATGGAGCTGCCGCGCCGCTGACAGCTGATGACGGGCACGCTCTCCAGCACCTCGGCTCCCTCTGGCCACTCGGTTAACTCGTGGCAGTAGAGGTCCTTATCGACCGGCCAGTCAGCCCGGGTGGCTAGCAGCAGCGGGCGCGGCGCCAGCGGGAGGCTCAACAAGAGCGGCAGGCGCGAGTTCGGAACTGGGTTGCGGGCGATTATGAACTGGCGGGGCATTGCTCTATAGGTTAACCGCCGCGAGCCAGGCTCTGCTCAGCACCTAGTCTGTGGCGGCGTGCGGTAGCTCGGGCGAACAGCCCCGCGGGCTTACGGACTACGATTACAAGCTGAACGTGAACGCGGTGCTCGGGGCGAGCGATTACGACGCGGGTACTAGCATCTGGGTTCTTGAAGCCCGCTCGTTCAACGGCACCCAGTTGATCCGCAGGTACATCGAGGAGAGCTTCTCGGTGGGCTCGGGTGGTGTCATCGGCTTCCAGCTAGATGCTCGAGACCTGAACACAGAGGACCCGCCGCTTGACCCCAGGGCGTACCTCGCCTGGCACACTGGGAACGCGGTCGCCGCGGGCGACATCGAGGTGGACAATAGCGCGGCGCGCATCAAGGTCGCGAACTCCATAGGGGTATTTCAGACCAACCCCAACATGGAGTTCGGCGTTAACCGGTTGGCGTCGCACACTCTCTTGAGTTGGATTCGGACGGATGACCTGCAAACCAGCATGGTTCCCGTCTTCGCCGACCAGGCCGTTAGCGCTAAAGCCAGCTGGACAAGTAACGCGCGAGAGTACGCGATGGACGTTGCTTTGGAGCCCGGCTGGAACTTCATGTACTACGGGAGCGGTGTGGAGACCGACTGGGTGCTCACGGCCCGGGCGGCGACTGGTTCGGAATCCTTCGAGCACAGCCCGACAAGGTTCATCACCGCTAGTGGGCAGGTGGAGGAGATCTCGGGTGTGTCGTGGTCCGCGGAGCACGAGTACCTGAACGACCCCAACCCCACCAGTTGGCACGCGTATTACACCCCTGGCGGCTCGGCTCAGTTGTACGTGAACCAGTGGCTGGGGTTCGGGGAAACCACCGCGGTGATGGTGCCTTTCGACCAGATCTACCCGGGTGCGCTGGATAGCAGTAACGTCAGTTTCGACCCACCGGAGGCTGTTGGCCTGATAGCTGCCCCGTTCGGCTACGCCGTAGGCGAAGCGGGCATGCCGGGCTGGCACCACGACCCGAGTAGGGCGTTAGGCAGGATAGCTATGGCCTCTGGCGCCGGTAACTACGTGATGCTGGTTTACGCCGACCGCGACGTTACGGTGTCGTTCACGGGCCCCGTTTCGGGCATTCTCGGAAGCTCTCTTAGCGCTGGCCACGCGGATCTGGAACTCGAGTTCGGCTGGAACAGGGTAGAGGTTGTGTCCGTTGGCGTGGACGTGGTGCAGCTGCGGACGACCTATGAGTTCTCGCCGGTTTGGGGTTTGGTTGGTCCGTGATGCGGGCGCAGGTCTTGGGTTGCTAGGTGTAGTTTTAGTGCGTTGTAATTCGGGCCGCCCCGTTACGCCGGGGCGGCACAATTGACTTGGGGCTCAGCCCAGCGGTGCGTCGGTTTCGGCAGCCTAACGAGTTCTTCGCCAAATCAGCTCGTCTAGTTCTGGGGCAAGTTACTTGCGAGGAGCCTGTCGAAACCCAGTTGCCGTATGTCTGCGAAGGTCGGGCTGCGCTCGAGCGGAATCGATTTAGCCAGTATATAGGCCATGGTGTGCCACTCCTCTTTTCTAATGTGTGGGCACGCGAGCACTCATGTGAAGATCTATTACGCGTGACCGTGGAGCTATATAGCACTTCGGTGTCTTGTTGCGCCTCCCATATTGACTCCATATTCTGATGGCAACGTGGGCAAACCTAGTTGTCTGTTAGATTCGTGTAAGTGCACATACACGATGATGTCCGGCAATAGCGTGAGAGGCAGCTGGAGCAGAAGGTAATGCGGAATTCGAAGAGCGCTAGGAATGAAATTTCTGTCGAGAGCGTCAGCGCAATTGATGGCAGCTCGGTGAGTGCCCATCGAAGTTGGAACATGTCGAGGATCCGGTCGCGGGATACGCTTCCGGAAAGGAAGCTCAGGTCGCTATTGCATAGGGCCGGCCTGCGCTTCAGGGTAAACAACACAACACTGCCTGGCAAGCCAGACATTGTTTTATCGAGACATGGCCTAGTTGTATTTGTGCATGGTTGCTTCTGGCATCAACATCAGGATTGTGATCTAGCGAAACTCCCAAAGACCCGAACCGAATTTTGGCGAGAGAAATTTGAGAAGACGCGCTCTCGAGACCAAAGGGCTGTATTTGAGCTTGAAAGCCTAGGTTGGAGGGTCATTGTTATTTGGGAGTGCGAAATTGAACGTACCGAAGAATTGGCCCTGCGGCGCGTTCTTGAAGTCGTGACCGCCCGAAAGGCTCCATGAGCGAGATTGTCAAACTAGCGCCAAGTGCAGCCGCACTATCTTCGTCGATGCGCGACCTTGGATATTCCATTGAGACGGCAATTGCTGACATCGTCGACAACAGCATTACAGCGAGTGCTTCCAAAGTTGAAATTTTCTACGATCCAAGACTGGACGATCCTGCCTTGGCGATTGTCGACGATGGCCATGGAATGACAAGACGGGAATTGATCCAAGCAATGCGACATGGGGCACGCGTGGTTCGCGAAGATCCACCCAGTGTGGACCTTGGGCGTTTTGGGCTTGGTCTAAAGACTGCCTCTCTGTCGCAATGCCGGAATCTCACCGTAGTGAGCGCAGTCAACGGGAAAAGGTGCGCAATCGAGTGGGACTTGGATTTGGTGGATGAATGGGATGACTGGGTCGTTGTAGAGCTGGATGATGAGGCTATTTCACGCTTACCATATATTGATGCGCTTTCCCCAAGTGGCACTGTGGTAATATGGAGAAAATTGGATCGCTTATTACCAAAGCGCCCAAGCGAAGGCGGGTCACCACCGCCATTTCAAGAGCTCAATCAGGTGTCTGATCACCTTTCGCTGGTATTTCATCGCTTCCTAGCGCCCGTGAAGAGCCCTCAGCTAAAGATTTCTGTTAATCATCATCCCTTGGAGCCTCTGGACCCGTATTTTGAAAGCAACAAGGCGACTCAGGTATTGCCACTTGAGCGAATCCGAATTGGCAACCATGTAGTCAGTATGCAGGCCTTTGTTTTGCCTCACCATTCCCGACTCTCGGCAAAGGAAAAGTCCAAATTCAAGACTGCGAGTGAGTATTCCGCAGCTCAAGGCGCCTATATTTATCGCAATCAGCGGCTGCTAACTTGGGGGGACTGGTTTCGCGTTATCGCTAAGAGCGAAGCCACTAGGCACGTTCGTGTTCGAATTGACTTCGAGTCTTCCATGGACGAATTGTGGACCATAGATATTAAGAAGTCACGGGCTGTGCCGCCAACTGAGGTTAGGGCAGCGCTCAAGAGAATTATCGATAAGCTCTATCAGCGTAGTGTGAACATTCATAAAAACCGCGGACAGCGGCTTTCGCAGGATATCCGTGTCCCACTTTGGGAGAGGTTCGCTCACGATGGGACAATTCGGTATGCCGTAAACCATAGTCATCCACTAGTTGGCATAGTAATCGAGGCGTTACCGCCTGGACAGTCGGACAAGGTCAATCTATTGATCGATGCAATTGAACGAACCTTGCCCGTGGAAAGTATATATGCAGACTTTGCCGATAGCCGGCAGGCCATGGACGAATACATTGCCAAAGGCGATCAGATTGAAACGCTAATTCGCCGCGTTAGATGTGCGCTGTTCGGAGGCGGAGAAGTTGTGCCCGACCTGCTCCGGCAAGTTGTGCGTTCGTTGGGCGTGAGCGTGGAAGAAGCAGAGCCGATTATTCAAACTGTAATTCGGGAAAGTAGGGAATGCACTTGTACAGCCTCCCAATGAAGAGAGCGATACTTAGGCCGCTGCTTGAAAAGTTCTCTGATCCAAACCAACTACCTACTAAAGACCAGGTCGTGGATTTGGCAAGAAGGCTGGCCGATGCCTTGGATTACGACGGGGACATCGATGACTTGGCTGAAGAAGCTCTAGCGATTATTACCACCACTATGGGGGAAGGGGTTTCACTAGTAGACCAAGACTCTCACCACGATGAGCAGTGGGTTCAGAAGAGAGGTGTCGCTTGGACGTATCTGGACGCCTACGAACAGCACCTCTTGGACTTAGGTTGGGGCCGGCAGGTGGTTCACGCAATTAGAGCCTCAAGTACCAAGATACTGGGGCATCTCCAAGATCCAACGTGCGATGGTAGTTGGGATCGTCGGGGCCTGGTTATTGGACATGTGCAGTCTGGCAAGACGGCGAGTTACCTCGGGTTAGTCGCCGCCGCAGCGGATGCTGGTTACAAGTTTATTGTTGTGATCGCCGGAGTACATAACGCACTTCGTCGCCAAACTCAGGAACGTGTAGACGTCGGGTTTGTCGGACGATCCAGCGACCCGATCAGGCGTGTTCCAATCGGCGTGGGTCAGATGCCCAACTACCCACATCCTGTAACACTAACCACAATCTATCAAGACTTTAGCAACACGACCGCTAGTGGTAGCGGTTGGAAGATAAACGATTTTGACAAGCCCATAGTTCTGGTTATTAAGAAGCATGTTGGAGTGCTGGAGTCGCTTTACCGGTGGCTAGGCGACATGAATGCAAAAGGAGGGAAAATCTCTGATGTTCCCATGCTTCTAATAGACGACGAAGCAGACAATGCCTCAATTAACACAAGTAGAGATGAGATAGACCCTACAAGAACGAACAGGCACATCCGTGAAATTCTTAGCCTATTTGCCAAGTCTGTGTATGTGGGGTATACAGCAACGCCATTTGCAAACATATTCATTGATCCCGACGCAACCTATGGCGAGGCCCAAAGAGAACTTTTCCCGAAGGACTTCATCTATAGCTTAGAAGAGCCGAGCAATTACTTTGGGCCAGAACGCGTGTTTTTGGACGATAAGTCAAGTGATCAAATTCTGGTCGCCATTGATGATGCCGAGGTCTTCTTGCCGCTCAAGCACAAACAGGACCATAAGGTTCAAGCCTTACCTCCAAGTCTCTATAGGGCAATCAAACAGTTTGTCCTTATTCGCGCAATTCGCAACCTCAGAGGGCAGGCCGATAAGCACTGCTCCATGATGATAAACGTTTCCCGTTTTGTGAGTGTGCAAAAGACGGTCCGTGATCTCGTTAGCCTTTATGTCCGTGATCTCCAAGTAGAGGTGAAGGCAACATACTTGATAGAGGGCTCAGACGGAGTGCCGATGTCGAGCATGGCTGAGCTTAGGGAAGAATTCGAGTATAGTTTCGAAGACTCAGGCGAAAAATGGGAGACCGTAAAAGCGGCATTGTGGGAAGCGGTTTCAGCAATAGATGTAGTTGCCATTAATAGTAAGTCGGACCAAGCGCTTGATTACCAAGCGAGCGAACGATCAGGGGTAGCGCGGACGGTGATCGCGGTCGGAGGCCTGAGCCTTTCGAGGGGCCTGACCATTGAGGGCCTGTCAGTAAGTTATGTGTATCGCAATACAAGAATGTACGACACCCTAATGCAAATGGGCCGCTGGTTTGGGTATCGCTTCGGGTATGAAGATCTTAGTCGAATTCATCTCTCACGTGACTCAATAGATTGGTATTCGCACATCGCTGAAGCAACTGAAGAGCTCAGGCAACAGATCCATCAGATGAGGCGTGATGGTCTCAGCCCTAGGGAGTTTGGCCTGTATGTACGGGCTCATCCGGACCAATTGCTGATCACTGCAACAAACAAAATGCGTGCGGGGGAACGGATAATGGTCCGGCAGAATCTTAGTGGAAAATTGGTTGAGACGTACACATTGCCCGTTAGCCAACAGATAAGCGAAGAGAACAACAGGCTCATCACTGAGCTGTGGAAGGACTTGGAAAAGGGGGACCTAATTTCTACTGGGAAAGGGTGGATTGCTAATCGCGTGCCCGTGCCGGTCATTGAGGCCTTCATCCGACGCTTCAAGACTCATTCGGACATGGCAACGAGAAAGGAGGCGGCGATTGAGTATTTGCGGGCTATTTCAAAGTCATTCCCTTATGGTGATGTACTCCTAGTATCAATTCGTGACAATGGCGAAGACAAGAGCGTCTACAAGCTGGGCACTCAGATAAGGTTGAAGTTCACGGAGCTTGGGGATGATGCAGTACGGCTTGGAAAAAACCGGGTAGCAAGTAGAGGCGATGAGAAGCTCGGACTCTCGCCCTCTATTGATGTTTCCAAATATAAGTCGGACGTTGACTTTCGTACGGCCAGGATGTCTCCGCTTCTCATGATTCACCAGCTGAGCATTGGTGGCAGCGCCGAGCTGCAGTGTGTGCCTGCATTTGGAATTAGTTTTCCTCCGGGTGATTACCGAACCGAAATCGAAGTAGTTGCAAACCGTGTCTGGTTAGAGAGAATGATAGGAGCAACTGTTGATGACGTCGCACTCGAGGACGACGATGACTAGCGCAACGCCTTGGGAAGAAATCGATGTCCCCAGTTACGATTACAATGTTCGGGCTGTTCGGGATGCGGGCCCATCACCCGTCTACTGGGGACGTAATATTCACGGACAGTATCTCCTCTTGGTAGACTTGGACGGGGATTATACTGATACTTTCCACAGGGAAAACGTGGCAGTTCGTGGGCTTAAGATTGATCTGCGTAGTTCTGAGATCGTTGGTCATCAACGTCTTGTACTAACCCTAGAAAGTAAGAGCAATGTAGATCTATTCAGCGCATTCTGCGACTCGCTAGTTAGCGCTTTAAGGTCGGCGACGGACAGTACTAGCACGATGCAACTCACGTTGGGCACCCTGCGCCGCTGGCGTGCATTTCTTGCCTCTGGGCGACCCGATGTCCTCTCTAGCAGTGAAGTAAGAGGGTTGGTCTGTGAACTTGAGGTCTTGCAGCAGATACTTTCTCGTCACAATGAACGCTACGCAGTCGAGTCTTGGGTGGGCCCATTTGGCAGCCCCCAAGACTTTGTTCTTAGTAACACCGCTATTGAGGTCAAGGCAGTTACTCCACGTGACGGAAATGCGGTGCGCATTTCTTCCGAAGATCAGCTAGAAAGTGAATGCGCCAAACTACTTATTGCCGTGATACGGCTAGACGAGGGCACGCTTGACGAGGGTGCGGCCTCCCTTAACGAACTCGTAAGCAGTTTGTCATCCGCTATTAGTGAGCCGTTAGTCCAGGAGCTATTTCTGGATAGGCTTATGAAGTGCGGCTACCTTCCACTTGCAGAGTACAATACGCCGAGATATGTAGTAAAGCGGCGCGAACAATACTTGGTCGGGGACACATTCCCAAAACTCGTACGATCTGGTCTTCCAAGTGCAATACGGGAAGTAAGTTACAGCATACAGATCGAGTCAATTAGGAGCCACTTGGTGGCTGGTCCATTCCTGGGTGCCAATGATGGCGATTGACGAGAGTGTCGCCGATTTTTTCCATAGCTTTCGGCAAGAACTACTCGCAACCGTTGAAGTGAACGGAGTGTTTGAGGCTCAAGGGTTCATGGAGCTAATTGCCGATGACCTTCTTGGCGCCGGTGAGTTGGAGGGGTTTGAGTATTGCTACTTTGGTGCTAGGCGCGGCATGCGGGTCGACGGCTACTGGTTCGACGACGAGGATGAACTTTGCCTACTTGTCGCGGACTTCGAGAGCCGCCAAACGCTTCAGTCATTAACCGCGACTGAAGTTGCTGCGCACTTTAGGAGGCTGAGCAACTTCTTCGAGGGCTGTGCATGGGACCGGCTCTATGAAGATTTGGAGCTGACATCTCCAGAATATGATCTCGCTCGACAGATAAGCGATCGACTCAAACAGATCCACAAAGTTCGTATGTACCTGTTTTCTGAGAGGGTGCTGAGCGAACGTGTGCAGCAATTGCCCAGCGAACAAGCTGCGGGACGAACCGTGTCCTATCACGTGTGGGACGTGGGCCGACTGCACCGATTACGGAGCAGTGAAAGTAAGAAGGAAACCCTTGAAATAGACCTCTTGGAGAGGTTTAGAGCGGGTCTCCCTTGCCTTAGAGTGCCTGTTGCGGCGGAAAGCTATGAGTCGTATTTGGTTGTGGTGCCTGGGACGGTTCTTGCGGATGTCTATGGCCAATATGGCTCTAGGTTGTTGGAGCAGAACGTTAGGACTTATCTCCAGGAGCGAGGGAAGGTTAATAGGGGGATTCGTGACACCTTGGACAAGGACCCGGAAATGTTCTTTGCCTATAACAACGGTATTACAGCTACTGCCGAATCAGTTGTGACACAGTCTAATGACAATTCGCTTGAGATTACTACGATTAGGGATCTTCAAATTGTCAACGGCGCCCAGACGACTGCTTCACTCTTCCACGCGCGGAGGAAGCATAAGGTAAGTCTAGAAGATGTGTTCGTGCAGATGAAGTTGTCAGTTATTAAGGCGGAAAATAGTGAAGGAATAGTGTCTAGAATTTCAGAGTATGCGAATACTCAAAACCGCGTTAGCGCTGCAGACTTCTTCTCGAATCACCCCTTTCACATTACTATGGAGGAGTTTTCTAGGAGACTGTGGGCTCCAGCTGTAGAAGGGAGCCAACGTGAGACAAAATGGTTCTACGAGCGTGTGCGGGGCCAGTATGCGGACGCCACTTCTTCGCTGACGCCAAGCGAAAAAAAGAAATTCCAATTGGAATACCCTAAACAGCAGGTGTTTTCCAAGACAGATCTTGCAAAGTTCGAAAATGTTTGGGACGACCATCCTAGGTGGCCCAACTTGGGCGCCCAAAAGAATTTTGCAAGGTTCGCGGATAGAATCAGTCAAGAATGGCGTAAAAACCCAGACCAGTTCAACGCAGAATACTTCAGGCGTGTCGTTGCCCGCGGAATAATTTTTCGCGCGACAGAGCGACTTATTTCAAGGCAAAGTTGGTATAGCGGAGGATATCGAGCCAATATTGTTGCGTACACATTGGCGCTGTTGGGGGCGGCGGCTAAGAAGAGCGGAGCGATCCTGAGCTACTCGACCATCTGGGACAACCAAGGCATCTCGGAGGGCTTCGAAGCTGCCCTCGAGGTATGTGCACTTGAGGCTGTAGCCGTCATTACAAACCCACCGGCAGGTATCGCGAATGTCACGGAGTGGTGCAAGCGGGAGGGTTGCTGGGATAGGATCAATGCTCGCGCTGCGAATGCAGCGCGAAGCCTGCCGCGCAAACTGTCATAGGAAGCTATCTTGGGCTCCCGGCTATGAGTACGATGGGTCTTCTCCACTAAATTAAATGGACCCAAGACCGTCTAGGCCTACTACTATGAGAGCCCTCTCGTCTTTGGCGTTTGGGATAGCAGCTGCGCAATTGAGGGAACAAATGGTTAGAACGGGCTATTCGATAGAAGAGTGGGTGCGCTGCTTGATACCGGTTCCAGCGACTTCCCTTTGCCACACGAGATTTGGTGGATTGACTTGATGGCCGAACTCGACAAGAATGCTGCAATCCCCGTTGTAGACATATTTGCAGGCCCGGGGGGGCTTAGTGAGGGTTTTTCGTCGGTGCGAAATTCTCTTGGGTTGCCGGCATTCGATGTCAAGTTGTCCATTGAGAAGGACAAGTTCGCGCATCTAACTTTGGAACTCAGGGCTTTCTTCAGGCAATTTGAATATGGGGAAGCTCCAGACTTATATTATTCATATTGTCGGGGCGAAGTTACGCGGAACGAACTATTCAAAGCTTTCCCTAATGAAGCGAGCGCGGCGCGGGAGGAGGCATGGCAAGCAGAACTTGGCAAGACGGCCAAGACAGCGGTGCACCGAAGGATTGCAAACGTTATTGGAGATTCTGAAGATTGGGTGCTAATTGGTGGGCCTCCATGCCAAGCCTATTCGACGGTGGGCCGTTCCCGAATGCGTGGGGCGAATCCAAACGCATTTGAGGAAGACGAGCGGCACTTCCTGTATCAAGAGTATCTAGAGATTCTGCGACAACATTCCCCTACCGTTTTTGTTATGGAGAATGTTCGAGGGCTGCTTTCTTCAAGAGTCCAAGGGCGAAAGATATTCACCAAGATACTCAATGACCTCCGTACACCCTTGCCTGGGGAGAAGCATGGTTACCGCATTTTTTCCATTGTGGTCGACTCTTACGGACGTCCATTAGAACCTACAGACTACTTGGTTCGGGCAGAGGAATTTGGAGTTCCCCAACGACGACATCGTGTGATTTTGGTAGGTATTAGGGAGGACAAACGGATTGAGCTTCCTAGGCTTGAAAAGCAGAAGTACACTCCAAGTGTTGCTGACGCGATTCAGGATCTGCCACCGCTTCGTAGCGGCCTATCGCGAGAGAAGGATTCACATCGCGCATGGCGTAGTCACTTGGAGGGCTTCCGAAGCGTGGATTGGGGAGTCTACGATAAGGATGAACGACTCTTGGAGCGGATTGAGAAAGCGGTCGATCAGGCACAAATAGAGCAAGTTGGAAGTGACCGGTACTACGCGCCCAGCGGATCATGGAAGCGAGCCTACTCAGGCTGGCTAGGCACAAGTGGGTATTGGTTCCTTGATCCGAAGCTCGGCCGAGGAGTACTAAATCACCAAGCAAGATCCCACATGGGTACGGATCTCCTCAGATATCTGTTTTCGGCAAGTTATGCAGAAACATATGGCACATCACCGAGATTGCGAGACTTCCCTGAGTCTTTGTTGCCCAAGCACAAGAACGTGCACAAGGCAATGGCGAGTGATTACTTCGCTGATCGGTTCAGGGTACAGCTGTCATCTGATCCGGCGACAACAATAGTCTCACACCTAGCTAAGGACGGTCACTATTTCATTCATCCAGATCCGTCCCAGTGTAGGTCCTTGACGGTACGTGAGGCCGCTCGGCTTCAAACATTTCCTGACAATTACTTCTTTGAGGGCCCTAGAACCGAACAGTATCGCCAAGTCGGAAATGCTGTTCCGCCTCTACTCGCTTATCAGATAGCCAAGAATCTATACACCGCAATTGTCGACACGTAGTACAGAAGAGCCCTAGGAGTCGCTTGCTCTAGAGAATGCACAAGTCTAGTACTCTGTCATTGATAGACATATTGTGTAGTGCGGAAAATATGACTAGAGCTCGATGGCATTGTTCAGTTTCCGAAAGTGAGGTAGCAATGGCCGAAGACCGTAGCAAGGTTTATTTGGATCAGGTACTAATGGATAATCGGCAGTGGGCGCGAGAGGCAGTAGCGGTACTCAAAGCGTGTGTCTTGCGTGAACTATTGTTTCAGCCCCAAGGACTTCGAAACGTTGACGTTGGCATTAACTTAGGGATCTACTTTGGCCATGAGGGTCATGTTGGTCACATCAGCCGGTCACTTTTGGCGGAACTCGAAAGTGAGGGAAAGGTTACGCAAGACAAGGATACTAAGCTCTGGAAGGCAGTGCTTTTGCAGTGAGTTGCGTCGCTCCCAGTCTTGATGTATGTAGTGATGTCGATCGAGAATCAAGACATAATCACCTATTCTTGGGGGGCTTGCAGGCAACTGGTAACGGCGTAGAGCCGCCCACTTCTACGACTGTACTCCTGGGCTGACTCCGCACGCAGCGCTCGTCTCCGGCAACGAAGGCCGGACGATGGCGCTTGGCTTCTCGGTCGACACAGTAAGCGGTCCCCACGCCCAGAGTCATTTCTGCAACGTGTTCTAATACACGCTGCTTTGGGCGTTTCCCTAGCCTCTTCGCTGCACCTGCGCCAAACGCTTTACAGCGCCGCCCCCCAAGTGCATAAAGCCCCACCACACGTTTTGCAACGACCGTTACGCTTGCTTGTTTCACTGCTGGCTGCGCCGGCGCTCGTGCTCGAAGTGAACTCAACACGGTTCAGGGCACCGCGCTTACGTAGCCAGCCATCACCCGGTCTGGAAAGGCTGAACCATCCATGCGACAGAAGCGCTTCCCCCTGTACTTCCTGCTCATCGCTGCCCTAGTCACGTTCGTTGCTTGCGCCCCAACCGCTCCACCCACCCCGCAAGTGGCATTCAGCTCGCACGCGGACGGCGCCACCATCACCGGAAGCCGAACGGTTGTCCTCGAGCTTGACCTTACGGACGCTTTACCTACCGCCGACATAGCTGTCAGCACGAACGCCACCAGCGTGACCGAGACCCGCACGGGCGATGTTCTACAGCTCACGGTCACCCTGAAGGACCACGCCAACTTCGTCACGGTCACGGTCACCAACCCAGGCCAGGCGCTGGCCGGTACCGCCACCATCAACCTCGACTACCCG
>JBAYRL010000020.1 GCA_041676705.1 Acidimicrobiia bacterium | reverse complement strand
GCGTTTGTTGGTTTTCAAACCGTGTTTAACAAAGCCCAAACCGAAACCGAACTTGCATCGTTACGTTCAATGGGACGCGAAGCACAAGCACTGCTGGCCCTGTCGGGGGCGGATCGTTGGGATACTCAGGCCGGGTTGCGGTGCGCAACAATGTAGGTGCTATTGAGGACACCCCCGGCGCTACAAGCTTTGGAACACTGGCTGATAGTGGTGATGGGTTGGTGCCTGTTGAAGGGGACGTTTGGCCAGATGCTGGTGAAATCGGTTTTGTAAGAACATCTAATACCCTGGTGCTGGTTGGGGTAGGGGACACGGGTTGGAATGTTGTAGTGACACCACCAGTAGGCACAATCCACGGGAACTCTGTAGGTTCCAATCAGGTAGGAGACCACACACCCACACAACTAATATCAGACGGTCTGATCCCCGGTGCCACTGTAGGTAGCACACCTGCCGGTACTGAAACTACGACCACAACAGAACCTGAACCTGAACCTGAGCTAGGGTTTTGGACACAAATAGCCACAGGTCAGTCTCACACGTGTGGCTTAGATATTAACCGTGAGGCTTGGTGCTGGGGCAACAACCATCGTGGTCAGCTAGGTAACAACACAACAACACAACAACTAACCCCAACAAAGGTTGTTGGCAACCACACATTCTCACAAATCACGCTAGGTCAAGATTATACCTGCGGGCTTGATACTGCTGGTAAAGCCTGGTGTTGGGGCAATAATGGGTTTAATGCCTTGGGGGATGGTACAAGCACACATCGCCACATCGCGACAGCGGTTAGTGGTGATCATACCTTTAGACAACTTGACGCTGGCCACTACCATACCTGCGGGTTGGACACGACTGGTAAAGCCTGGTGTTGGGGTTCCAACAGTGGTGGTGGTCTGGGGGACAACTCAACCACCAACCGTAATATCCCTACAGCTGTTGCTGGCAACAAAACATTCACACAACTAGCTGTAGGCGGTGAGCATACCTGCGGATTGGACACGACTGGTAAAGCCTGGTGTTGGGGCAATAATGGTAACGGTCAGCTGGGAGATAACTCAACAACACGAAGACTCACTCCCGTCGCTGTTGCCGGGAACAGGACCTTTGCAAAAATCGCAGCGGGTAATTTACATTCTTGCGCAATCGACATCGAAGGTAAAGCCTGGTGTTGGGGTTCCAACAGTGGTGGTGGTCTGGGAGACAACTCAACCACCAACCGTAATATCCCTACAGCTGTTGCTAGCAACAACACCTTCACACAACTAAAAACTGGGGGGCATACCTGCGGGTTGGACACCAGCGGTAAAGCCTGGTGTTGGGGCAATAATGGTAACGGTCAGCTGGGGGATAACTCAACAACTCGGAGGCTTACTCCCGTCGCTGTTGCTGGTGAGCTCGTTTTTGAACAACTCACTGTTGGTAGTAGCAGTTCTTGTGGGGTCGATTCGAACGGTTCGGGTTGGTGTTGGGGCTGGAACCAGTATGGACAGCTGGGTGATAGCACAACTACAGATCGGATCAGCCCAACAGTGGTGGTCACACCCTAAACACCTTGAAACACTGTGGATTGGGTTGTTGTGTAGGATCAGGTATCTTCGGTCTATCAACACCTGACCCTACACAACAGTGCAATTATAGCATATTAGCAGGTGTGTTTGGAATGCTAGAGTGGTTGTACTGTGACTGTTACTTGTAGCCATGCATCGGGCTGTACCGACACAACCCCAGTAGCTGTGTAGTTGTTGTAATCAGCGGAAATCAGCCAGCCGTTTTCAGTGTTTTGGGCGTACAACACTTCCCAGCCGTCCCCTTCGAAAGAATCAACTAGCCGTTGTGTTACATGTTGTGACGGTCCAGGGGAAATAACAATACCAACATACCCATCCCCGCTAGAAGGGTGAGGGTCACCACCAAAACGTGTGGCGTCACCTTCAGCCATCAACTCCATAGCACCTAAAACAAAATCGAGTGGCACAACTGTGGTATCGGGGATTGTTAAAACACCGGTGGGGGCAGGTAGCTGCCCTTGGTTTTCCCCTTCACTGGTTGTGGTTGGGTCTGTGGTGGTGTTGGTCCCAGGGTCTGTGGTGGTGTTGGTTGTGCTAGTTGAAGTGCTAGTAGATGACCCAGGCACAGTCGGGGTTTGGGGTTTAGTTTTAGAACAACCCGTTAAAACTAAAACAGTGACAAACAGGATGGTAACAAGTTTCCGCATAGGTTTAACGTGTCCTAAACATTTGGTGACGCACACCAGGGAACCCGACACTCTTAACAGTAGGTTTTTGGGGTATTTTGTTGGGCTGGTTTCAACAGTGAAAGCAGCAACAGTGTTTTGCTATGAGTATGTTCTCATCGTCGCACCGCCCTTTTATGCTCCCAGGACGTCCAACGAGACGTCTTCCAGCGCGTCCCGATCTTCGCCAGATGATGTCTGGGGCTAGACAATCTGCCGCTAAAGTTTCTGAAGATGAAATAGATTATGACGAGCTTGTTATTGTGCGGTCATGGCGTGCGTTTGCTGAAGATCAACCCAACGAGGTCCGCTATTTTTGTTATGAGCTTTCCCAACGTGACCCTGGGCAAAGCACACCGGACACGTTTTTTAAAGTAGTACGGTTTTTGCGTTTAACACGGGTACCGCGTTGGTTACGTCAACAGGGTTCTGGTTCCGACCAGCCCGGCATGTCGCAGATGGCGTATGTCCTTTCAGGGTTACGTGAAAAAGGGGTGCTGTTTTGTCAGCTAGTCGCAAAAACAGCGGAAATACCGTTAGTGTTCGCTTACGGTGTTCAAGCTATTGGGTCAACTATTGACGAAGCGACTGCTAAAGCTGACGAAGCGTACGCTGCTTTAGCGGCACTGTTAGATGGTGTGTTCCAACAAATCGAATACGCGCCGATCACTATAGAACAAGGCGAACATTTAGCACGCTACCAGGCATCGTGGGAAAATATTGCGGTAGCTCGGGGTCGTCCAATACAAAACAGTGAATCTATTGGGATGTCAAGTTTGATGGACGGTAACCGTACCGATATCGAACAGACCCACAACCAAATGGAAGCGTTCATCCGTGGCATGGTCGAAGGTCGTGGCGGGTTCATGTTAACCCTGGTTACTGTGCCGTTACCTGTGGAAGAAATGACTCGGGCATGGCGGAACGTTTCCGAATCATTGTCGGCTGTAAGATCGGAAACACACGGCCAAAAAGCCGCTACTGTTGGTGTAGCGTTGCCGTTAGGTTTAGGTATGGGTGCCGGTCATTCCGTAGGTGATAGCCATTCTAGTGGTGACAGTGCTGGTGCCGCAGCGACTTTAGGTGAAACCTACACAGAAGGTGTTTCTCACACGGAAGGTGTTTCTGAAGGGGTGTCCCAATCTACTTCTGATGGGGTTTCTGTTTCTGATACGTTGTCCCACACTGAAGGTACCGCTACAGGACACACTACTGGCAGTTCTGAGTCGTTCGCTGAGGGTATTTCGGCTTCTACCACCGTTGGGGAATCGTTAGCACACACCGATTCGGTATCTCACGCAACAGGGTCGTCACAAACATATGGGGAAACCGCAACAACTGGCGCTTCGCAAGGTTTCACCGAAGCACGTTCGATGTCAGAATCGGTAGCAACAGGTGAAACAGTTGGTGTTTCACAAACCGAGTCTGCTACCGCGGGGCGTTCCGATTCCACTACTTGGGGTACTTCCCTTTCCGACGCTCAAGGTACATCTGTTTCGGCTACTGATGGGTGGAACCAGTCCCAAGGAACTTCACTTTCTCAAGGAACTTCACTTTCGCAAGGGTTAGCTAACGCTTTGGCGAACACTCGTGGAGTTTCAGATGGTTCTTCAGTTTCTGGTGGTCTGTTTGGTTTTAGTGGCGGTGGGAACACCCAAAACTCGTTTTCGATCAACGAATCAGAAACAGTTACAAACACCTTAGGCACTACAGTTACAGGTGGTAACACCCAATCAACTGGGGTGTCCTCGTCCCAAACCCAAGGTTTGAACCAGACAGTTACCGTAGCAGAAAACGCTGGTTTAGGTACCACAGCGTCCCAATCGCAAACATCAGCGGTTGGCACAACCCAAGCATTGTCAAACACCCAAACTATGGGGGTTGGTCAATCAGTGGGTAGTTCCCAGGCGGTGTCCCAATCTTCGGGTGTTACTCAAAGTGCTAGCCAAACATCAAGCAGTGGTACAGGGTCGTCTTTAGCTACTGGGGCGTCGCTCGCTGAAACTGGTGGCCGGACCCAAACAATCTCTGGTGGGGTAACAGAAGCTAACACGTCTTCCACCTCCCAGTCAGTGACCCAGGGACGTACTCAAGGAACCACCCAAACTGTCACTGAGGGCACTACTCAAACTGTTACTGAAACCGCTGGGCGGAACGTTTCTACAGCGTCGTCTTCTTCTGTCGCGCAAAACCAGGCGTTAAACCAGGCGTACGCGGTTACTATGGCCCGCCAAGCATCCACAACAGGTAGTTTAGGTGCGGTACCATCTTTTGGGCTTTCCACATCGAGAACAACGTTTAACGCTTCGAAACAGATCATTGGTGACATTCTTGAAGCAACCATGCGACGCTATGTTGACGGGATCGAAGGTGGCGCGTTTCTTTACCAAATGTTTTTGGTGTGCGAAAACCCGGAAACGTTAGCGGCCGGCGCCGCACTTTTAAAAACATCGTTTTGGGGTCCAGGGACACATAATGATCGGGTATCGCAACCGTTTCATGTGATAACCGACTTTTCATCGATAGTAGGTCCCGACCCGGCCGCTGTCCACGCCGAAAAACAACGGTTGTTGTTACATGCCCAAGCGTTCACATCCTACCGTAGACGCGAACCAACGATAGAACTGGTAGAACCCTGGCATTATTCATCTTTTGCTACTATCGGGGAACTACCAGCGTTTTCACGTCCGCCTGTAGCAGAAGGCCCTGGGCTGCTAGCGATACATGACTCTGTGCCGGTAATGGCAATGCCTGCTGATCGTCAAAACCGGGAAATCACGTTAGGGCAAGTGTTTAACGGTGAACGTGGCATCGTGTCACACCTGAAATATGGTGTTGACACTTCAGAGCTAACCCACACGTTAATAGCAGGTATCACAGGTGCTGGTAAAACAACTACTTTGATGGCGCTTTTAGAAGGCCTTGTCAAAGTAGAACACACTATCCAAACATCTGACCCGGACGACCCAACCCCTAAATACAAAAAAGTAGGGGCCTCCATTTTAGGTTTGGACTGGATGACGAACATGCGTCATCTGGGTTCTATTGTGGATCCTGTACGCACCGATCCGGTAACAGGTGAAAAAACCGGTCGTTTCCAACTGTTCAGTGTTCGCCATTCAGGCCTGGGCGCGTTTCGTTGGAACCCTCTAGAAGTACCTGTGGAAGACATGACACCTAACGAATGGTTAGAATCCACTGCTGACAACATGGCAGCATCTATGAACCTGGGCGAGTTTGGAAGATCGTTGATAGCAGAGGCAATCGACGCTCTATATCGGGCCAACCGGTTAGAACCCTATGTGTTACGCCCAGCTACCGTAGATGATACAACCGGCGAAATTTTACGTCCAGAGATTGTGTTACCCGCTCTACCAGCTGAAGAAATCCCTGAAGAAGCTATAGGGTTCGACCCGACCATAGGACAAGATGTAGTAAACGTGTACACCTACACACCACTATCACGTCTAGTTGGGATGCAACATTTAGCGGTGATTGTTGCCGCAAACATTGAAGAAGCAGCCACCATAGAAGGAGCGCGTCTAGGTGGTACCGCTATGCGAGACCGTCTCCAAAGTTTATGGCGACGCGTCGCCCCTTATGCTGAAGGCGGGCCGTTAGCACATATTGTTACCTGCGACCCTTCCCTACATGAACGAACCACCTTAACTATCTCGGACCTGTTAGACCCCGACCGTGGCCTAGTAACAATCATCGAAACTGATAGTTTAAGCTACCCGGCCCGCAAATTTATTTTAGGGTCCCTCATGCAAGCCCTATACCAAACTGGGCTCTACCGCCGCGCAGGAGCGTTCAACCATAACGGTGACGGACCTGGGTTGTTTGTAGTGTTAGAAGAAGCCCACGAACTGTTTGGTGACCAAGGACAAGACGAAGATCAACACGCCGCTGCGACCCGTATCAAACTGTACGAATCGATGCACCGCAGAATCCGTGCGTCAGGCGTAAAATTTATTGATGTGGTACAAAACCCCTCAGATGTGCCCTCAGCTATCACAAGCAACATAGACACCGTAATAGTTCACAACGTGTCCGAATCTAAAGACCGTGACCGTGTGTTTTCGTTGTTGAACTGGTCAAACATGTTAGGCCAACAAATCAGAGAATACCGGTGGCTAGGTGAAATGCCTATCGGATACGCCATCGTAAAACTACAAGCCCGCACTTCACCATTCCAAGCAGCACCAACCCAAATCGTAGCAACCCCCGCCACCCTAGGAAACGTGACAGATAAACAGTTAGAACGCTGGGCTACACAACGCTAACCCGTTTATCCAACCACAAACAAAAACACGGTAACCACAAAGCAAGTTCCTGGTTATTTTAAGGGGGGGGACAATAAACCCTCATGTCACCTACCACCCTAAAACCCGCTACCCCTTCCTTTGTTCGTAGGGGTTTAACGCTTGTAGAGATCATTTTGGGTTTAGTGGTGGGTGCTTTGTTGGTGTTCGCAGCGTTTGTGTCGTTCCAAAACGTTTTCACTAAAACCCGTGAACAAGCCGAGCTCGCTGCGTTGAAATCGGTGGCTCGTGAAGCACAAGCCCTACTCGCCATATCAGGTGCAGATCGTTGGGACACACAAGCCGGATTGGATGCTGTGTTGGGTGCGTTAGAAGATTGGCCCCCAACCCAAGCCGCTAGTGTTGTTGGAGTTTTCGCTGATGAGAGTGGAGTAGTGGTTACAGAAGCTGATGCTTGGCCTAGTGTCGCAGAGGTCACGTTCTCACGTTCTCCCAACACCTTGTTAATGGTTGTGTCGTTGGATGATGGGGCGTGTGTGGTTACAACCCCACCTCACAGTGGAACCATACAAGGCGGCTGTGTAACCGACCTAGAGGCTATCGGTGAAAACACTCCGGCTGAGGCTGTGACCAACCAGCAAATACCAGGTATCAACAACACCGCTAATCAACCAGAACAGCCGACAACCACTGAACCAGAACCGTCTACAAGCACAACAACGGCACCACCTACCACCACAACGACACCGCCCACAACAACTACAACGGAACAACCACCTACTTCACAAATATTTGTTGGTTCGGAGCCGACCAATTTCACAGTGCCCAAAAATATCTATAACATCAATTTTAGTGTACAAGGTGGTGCTGGTGCCTCGGGTGGTGCTCCATATATTTGGGGGGGACGTGGCGCTGTCATAACTGGAACTTTACCTGTCACACCGGGTGAAACCCTATTGGTAGTACCCGCAACTGCCGGGGCTGGTACCACGCCTGGTGTTGGGGCCGCTAACGGGGGTATAGGTTCTGTCGTTACTACAAGTAGATGGGGTGGTGCAGGCGGTGGGGCGTCCGGTATAGCACGAAACGGGGGTTGGCTTGTTGTTGCTGGTGGAGGAGGCGGTGCAGGAGACGGCGGGGGACGTGGTGGCTACGGAGACATGTCCGGGCCAGGGGGTAACGGAGGGGAAAACGCACCGTATAGCTATCTCGGTGCGGGTACCGTTGGACTCAGTAACTTGCTCAGCGATGGCAGAGCAGCGCAGTACGGCTACGGCACCGGCGGCGGCGGCGGCGGTTGGTCCGGTGGCTTAGCTGGGGGCAGTATATTTGGGACTAGTGAATATGACTATCTAGGTATGGGTGGTGGTGGTGGGGGTGGTAACCTGGTTCCGCCGGGTGGGACAGCTTCGGTAGCTTCGACGTATTCAGATGGCAAAATCGTACTCTCATGGTGATAATGTCGATTGACGTCACTGGGAGCAGTAGGCCAAATCTAAAACGCGGGGCCAAAAGTTGGTTGCTAGCGCTCTCAGAGTGGGCAGCACCTACACATAGAACCCATTAGTGGTCCACGATAATCTCCCCCAGCAAAGGCAGGGCTGGGCATGTGTCACAAACGTTTTTAACAACAACGCCCCCAATATGGGATCGATGATCACGAGTTCGTAGGCTCCTAACACATGGCAACAGCAGGACTCTTAGAAAGCTGTGACCAAATACAAACCAAACCGCATAGATCTATACAGTGTTGACCAGCATCTCTATGCACTCCGCTGAACTGGCTTACAGAGGCAAAACTGCTGCAAACAGGCCCCTGGGCTAGGTTTTCAGAGACGTGTTCAGCAACTTCCTGCAAATCATTAATCAAGCCCTCATTGAAGGACTCCTTATAGGCTTCATTGTTGACGCACCAACGAAAGTTTGATCTAGCTGTTGTAGAACCTGATCCAACTTTAGACCCGGTAGTGTTCGAGGTACAAAAAGCATTGAGAGTCTGTTATTTACACCAACGTTTGTTAGCACCCGGCTTGTGATCGGGTGATAACTAAACAACTGGTCATTCTGTACAACATCTAAAGGCAGACGTGTCTGTAGTATTTTCTAAGGTGTTACAACCCACAAATATTTAGCTGCCTGTTCAACATCTGAACATTCTCAAAACCCTGGCAGCGTCCTTACCAGCTACCTTAGAACCGTTACCGACACACAGTTAGAACGCTGGGCTACACAACGCTAACCCGTTTATCCAACCACAAACAAAAACACGGTAACCACAAAGCAAGTTCCTAGTTATTTGTGAGGGTGATAGGACAATAAACCCCTATGTCACCGTCCACACCAAAACCCGCCAACCCTGCTCGTGTTTATGTTCGTAGGGGTTTAACTCTTGTAGAAATCATTTTGGGTTTAGTGGTGGGTGCTCTGTTGGTGTTCGCAGCGTTTGTGTCATTCCAAAATGTGTTTAACAAAACCCGTGAACAAGCCGAGCTCGCTGCGTTGAAATCGGTGGCTCGTGAAGCACAAGCGTTGCTCGCCCTATCGGGGGCAGATGCGTGGGATACACAAGCTGGGCTCGATGCCGTGATGGGTGCGTTAGAAGACTGGCCACCAGCCCAAGCAGCTGGGGTTGTTGGGGTTGTCGCTGATGATAGTGGGGTGGTGGTCACGGAAGGCGATGTTTGGCCTGAGATATCTGAGCTTACCTTCACACGATCCCCCAACACCTTATTGATGGTTGTGGCGTTAGATGACGGGGCATGTGTAGTTACAGCCCCGCCTCACAGTGGAACAATACAAGGCGGCTGTATTACAGACCTTGACTCTATCGGTGAAAGCTCTCCTTCCGAGGCTGTAACCAACCAACAAATACCAGGGATCAACAACACCACCACCCAACCAGAACAACCAGCCCCAACAACAACCACAACAGTACCTGAACCGGACCCAGGGTTCTGGGCTCAAACCAGTGCTGGCGGCAGCCAATCGTGTGGGATAGCCACAAACGGTGACACCTACTGCTGGGGAGCTGGTACTAGTGGTCAGCTTGGTAACGGGAACACCTCAGCCCAATACGCGCCGGTGAAAGTTTCTGGTGGTCACAGTTTTGTGACTGTAATCTCTGGCAGCAACCAGGTTTGTGGGGTAACCACAGAAGGGGATGCTTACTGCTGGGGCAACAACCAGCGCGGTCAGCTTGGTAATGGGAACACCACCAATCAGTACACACCTGTGAAAGTGTCTGGTGGTCACAGTTTTGTGACAGTCACCGTCGGCAACAACCACACTTGTGGGCTCACTGTAGGTGGTGATGCATACTGCTGGGGCTGGAACGACGGTGGTCAGCTAGGGAACGGGAACACCACCAATCAGTACACACCTGTGAAAGTGTCAGGTAACCACAGTTTTGTGACAGTCACCGCTGGCAATGCCTTCACTTGTGGGGTAACCACCGATGGTGATGCCTATTGCTGGGGCTGGAACGGTAATGGGCAGTTAGGTAACGGAAACTCCTCAATCCAATACACACCGGTGAAAGTGTCTGGTGGTCACAGTTTTGTGACAGTCACCGTCGGCAACAACCACACTTGTGGGCTCACTGTAGGTGGTGATGCATACTGCTGGGGCAATGGTAGTAACGGCCGGTTAGGGAATGGGAACACCACCCAACAGAACACACCGGTGAAAGTGTCTGGTGGTCACAGTTTCGTGGAGGTCACAGCTGGCAGCAGTCACACTTGTGGGGTAACCACCGATGGTGACGCCTACTGCTGGGGTGCTGGTAGTCACGGCCGGTTAGGGAACGGGACCACCACCGACCAGAACACACCTGTGAAAGTGTCTGGTGGTCACAGTTTCGTGGAGGTCACAGCTGGCAGCAGTCACACTTGTGGGCTCACTGTCGGTGGTGATGCCTACTGCTGGGGCTATGGTACTAGTGGTCAGCTTGGTAACGGTGATACCATCAATCAAACAACACCTGTAAAAGTGTCAAGTAATCACAGCTGGTAGCAACCACACTTGTGGGCTCACTGTCGGTGGTGATGCCTACTGCTGGGGCAATGGCAGTAGTGGGCTACTAGGGAATGGGAACCCCACCAACCAGACCACACCCGTGTTGGTGATTGAACCGTAATAGTACAGGGCTTACAGGGGTACCTAGGATAGTGACACCTGGGTACCCCTACTTGTTTGTGTTCAGCTTTGCTTCAACTAAGCCAGGACACCAACACTCCTTTTGAATCAGGGCAACTGACACCCATCCGACCGGGCACCTGGTTATACCTTCAAACCTTGTGATCCCTAGACAGGCTGGTTGGGTATTTCCGCGGCTTCTAGTTGGGTATTTCCGCGGCTTCTAGTTGGGTATTTCCGCGGCTTCTAGTTGGGTATTTCCGCGGCTTCTAGTTGGGTATTCCCACAATCATGAAACGAGAGTTTCACTGGTCCAGACGGTGAGGTGCATTGGGGATGCTCTACCAAAAACGCTGGATGGGGCTCCGCAAGTCTCGTTAACCATCACACACAAAAATGTTTGTAACACAAATGTTTCGGCTTAAGAAGATTGTGGGGTGTGGGTGGCTGCGTTGATTTTGAGGAACTCTTCGTAACCGCTGTGGTTAGTTTATGTTGCTTTACTAGGCCACGGTTGATATGTTGCCTGGTTGGGTCAAATATTTTAGTAACAAATGTTGTGTCAACACGTCTTTATAGTGGGCTACCTGCCGTTTTTTAACCGCACGTTCTACCCCTAAAGCGGTTTCTCGGATCAGCATTTCATGTTTGGCTGGTAATATTCCACCGGTAGCCCAACCTATCAGGGTACGTGGGGATACTCCGAAACAGGCTGCTAAAACAGTCCAAGACATCCCGGTAACGTTTCGAAACTCGCACAACAACTCGGCTGTAGTAGCATACGACACCGGTGAAACCCCACCCGGAGTTGTGACAGCGGTTGGGTTATACCCCAAAAAACCTATCATGTGTGACATAGTGCATAGGTAATGGTTGGGGACATGGGTATCGAACGGTTACAACGGTGAGTAGGCTGCTAGGTTTTTATGTGAATTTGGGTTCCATGTCTCTTGGTAACATGATAGGTCGTGCCACACCACGGATACCTTTTTGGTTGTAGTCAGCCGAATCTAACGTCACACCTTTAGAAGGGTTCCGGGCATGAACTATTTGGTTGTTACCTATATAGATAGAAACATGGCAGATCGAACAAGACCTGCTACCCGTGCCCGCATAAAAAATCAGGTCTCCGGGTTGCATCTGGGTTTGCGGGACACCTAAACCCATACGGTTCATATAGTTAAACTGGGCTTCCGCGGTAAACGGAACCGTAGCAGACCCTAAACTTCTACCAATAGTCCAATAAGAACGTCCCGTGAAAGAAGAACAGTCAAACGTGTCAGGTTTCATACGTCCCACACTGTCCATATGGTAACGCATCCTTAATTTAGAAAGCGCATAGTCAAGAAGCGCCCCGATCTCTCCTGTAGCGTTATGAGACCCTAAACCTACCGGAGATAAAATCGCTGCTTGTGCCCGTAGAGCTGCCAAAGCTTCCAACGCTGTGTCAGGGTAAGACAAATGGGCGTTAATCATACTGTCAGAAAAACCGGAGTTACGCATCTGACCGACAAGACGGGTTTGTACCGCTGGCACCCGAGAATCAACAACCCCAAACACATGGATCGTTATCGCTTTACGAGCAACGTCAGGGTCAGAAGTGTTTTCCCCAATAATGTTCCGGGCCCATGACCTACAGGTACCTAAAGCAGCGTCATACACGTTTTCACGTTCTGCTACACCATCCCCGTTCCCATCTAAAGCAGCGACCCCTAAAACACGAACTAAACTATCCCAAGTGCCAACCAAAAACTGGAACACACCTGTAGCGGTACTGTTCGAGTTTTTTGTGTCTAGATAACCTGTTTCAGTGATGTTTTTCCAGAACGCCCCCGACTCTTTTTGAGCTATCACAGCCAACAACAACGGATCGATCCACGCCCCGTTATATTCAGGGTCACTGTTACATGTGTTAGCAGCTGAAATGATAGCGTCAGCTAACACTTGCGGCATCGCAGGGAACAACATTTGAAGCAAAGCACTATCAGCCATTCCGCTAAACCCTCCACCAAAACCACCGGCTAAAGGGTTAACTGTAGGGTCCCATCTAGGGTCACCCTCATACAGCCCCGCGATACCAATAGCAAGATTTACAACCCTATCAGCGTAACTTGTTGGACGGGCTGGCATTGGTGGCACGTTCGCAACTTTTCGACCCGATACCGATAAACGCAACACCGCAGAATCTTTAGGTGTTTGGGCTGGGGCTAACACCCCTTCATCGGTAACCGTTTCTAACAAAGCATCAGCTAAAGCATGGTAACCGTAAAACAAAAACACGTCATCTACAGACACATCTTCAAGATAGGGGGGTAGTTCTTCTGGCCACCACGCAACATCCGGGTGGTTATCTGGTTCGTTTTCGGTTACTAGCAGGCTAGTAAAAACAGGGTTTGTTACTACCAAAGATTCCACCTGCGGTTCTTGCCCTGTTACACCTGGTGGTGGCCAAACCCCTGGGACGGGGGAGTCGTAGTGGGGGACACCAGGGTTATTTGTTTGCGGGTCGGTTTCTAACAAAATATCGGAAGACCCGTCCTCTTCACTACCAGGATCGGAAGCGTCAGGGTCAGCTTCAATCGATTTTGTTACCCCAGAAGCTAACTGGCGCGCAAACATAGCTGCCAGGTCTTCCATGGTACCATCTGTGACATTGCCACAAAGTTGGTGTAGCTGTGGCACACCACCTAAAAGACTGGAACCGGGTTTCTCCCCGTTCAATACTTCTGTCACTAACCCTTTTTGGTTGTTAACAGTTTGAGTGACCCATTCTAGAACATGCTGATCACAAACAGTGTTAGGTTCAAACGGACGGTACGGGCCCAAGGTTCCTAAACTTTCGTGTCCTAAAACCCAACTCATTGCTTGCCAACCCCCATACATCATCGCCCACAGCGGCTCACCTGGCTGGACCCTACGATCCCCAAGGGCTGGGGCGTTAGCTAACCCGTAACCATTAGAAGGTTCTATAGAACCTGGTTTAACACTTTCTCCCGCAATGAACGCTTTCACAGCAGCGTGAATGTTAGCGCCAAGATCGCAACGGTTAACATCTGGTTTCGGGGTGAAAGCCTCATACACATCTTCTGTTAAAGGAAACACCCCTACAGGGACCGACCCGTCAACTAGCAGCTCTGGTTTGGGGGTAGGGCTGTCAGGATTATCAGGGTCTTCAACCGCTGTTTCGCAACGCTGCGGATCAACCCAGCTGTTAGTACCAAGAGAAGAAAACGCCCAAGCCACAGTGTGAGCTTCACCCAAAATAGTTTCTATAGCATCAGAAATTGGGAGTTGAACTAGAAGCTCATCATCCGCCACGTTTTGCTCGTCGTTGAGCGCCAAAGTGTACAGCTGTCTCGCATTTGACAACTCACAATGCCAAGTTGTGATTATTGCTAAAGCTATAGAACTAGAATCATTCGCAGGTATCGGGGTAGGACATTCAGTGAGGAAAGGGTCCCGTATCGGAAGCTGTGCCACAACAGCCGTCCATAACGCCAAAGTGTCCTCTTCAGTAAGTTCTGGTGAATACTCGCCACTATCCACAAGATCGCGTCGCAACCGGGCCATTTCAAACGCCAAAAAATCCAGGCCACTTTCGATCTGTCCCCACGCCCCAGAACCACTCAAAGTGTTTGCCATAGCTAAAGCTTGGGACCGGTTAGGGCTCAGCTCTAACGCTGCTTGTGGAGATAACAACATGGGGCCAATACCTTGGTTTAAACCCTCATCCCCAATAGGTGGCAGCACCACAGGGTCAGTAGAAATTTGTCCCTCACAATACTCAGGACCAACATCGAAACGAGGTTTCATAAACTCGCCTCGGTTAGCAGCCCGGTCACATTTATCTAAAGGATACGGTGACACCCGACCATGTTCAGACCCAAACGCTCCTATAGCTGCTAACAGCGACCAGGGCACCACACCACCGTAACGTTCATCGTCATACCCAATAGCAGCCACCTGGTAAGCTTTAAGAGCGTTGTGAGCCAAAAACGGGTTTTCAGCAACAGCTAAAATCTCGTCAGGGGGTTGCATCCCAGCCGAGGTGTCATCATCAGAAGCACCTCCAATTACGGTAAACAAAATAAGCATCACTAAACCCACCGCAACAACTACCATCCCACTTCCGGTTTGTAACCGGAAACCAACCTGTTGGGACTGGTTTTTACCAACCGGACGGTTCTTAGGATCATCGGTCATGGTCTTTGTGGGGCGGTCAACAAGTTTTTGTTTCAACGACCCTGGAATGAAACGTGACGCAGGGACAACCCGTTCTAAAGCCGCACCGGCCGCTGTTTTCGCAAAATCAGATAAACCAGCCCGTCCGAAACGATCCGACTCAGCACGGTTTTCTAAACTGTTGCTATCCACACCAGGCTCGGTAGATGGAAACATCCCAGCTTCAGGGGCAGGAGTATAGCTGTTAGTGTTAGGGCTGTCACTACTATTGGATGGGGTGTTGTTTTGTGGTTGTGTAACCCCCGAAGAGTTTCTCTGATTCCCCAAAACATGACCGCCAGATCCTTTGATATCATCGGGTACCCGCGATGCTGGGCTGTGTTGGTTATCGTCTGAACCT
>JBAYRL010000019.1 GCA_041676705.1 Acidimicrobiia bacterium | reverse complement strand
GGGTACTGAGATGTGTATGCCTGGTGATAATACGGAGATGCGGGTTGAGTTGATTGCTCCGATTGCTATGGATGAGGGTTTGCGGTTTGCTATTCGTGAGGGTGGGCGTACTGTTGGTGCTGGTCGCGTCACCAAAATCCTCGCCTAAGAGAACTCTTTCCAACCGTTATTTGTTTTTGTTAAAGGTCTGATGGGCACACACCGGGTGTCCCGACCGAATTAAACCTTGAGGAGCCGTAATGGCTAATGAAAAGCGAGTGGATGTCACTCTTGAGTGCCAGACCTGCAAGCGTCGCAATTACATCACTACTAAGAACAAAACCAACCAGCGTGAGCGTATTGAGCTCAAGAAGTATTGCCGCTGGGACCGTATGCACACCTTGCATAAGGAAACTCGCTAGCTATTAGCTAACGAAGCTTTAACTAACGCCCGACCAACTTTTGGGGTCGGGCGTTAGTGCGTTTATGGGCGTGTTAAGGTCGGTGGAGTTGATGGTGGTGAAACTGAAATAATGTCTGAAACCGTAAGTCCTATTAGCCCACTTGGTCCTGACGCGAGGTTGCGGGTGCCGTACTCGTATGCCTCAAGGCCGCTCAGCGTGGAACAGCTTGAAGCCGAGGTATTACCCCGGGCCAAAGAGGGCGATGAAGAAGCATTCGCTCAACTTGTGCGGGCTACCTATGTGGAAACCTTTACGCTGGCGCAGCGACTGATGGGCAATGAAGCTGACGCTTCCGATGTAGTACAAGAAACGTACTTGCGTGCCTTTAGGGCCTTGCCGAAATTTCGTGGCGACGCACGGTTCACCACCTGGTTGTATCGAATTACAGTGAATTGTGCTTCAACACACCTTGGGCGGCGCGAACGGCATCGGCACGTTCATCTAAACGACGAAATGTATGCGCCCGACGAACAGCAGGCCACTAATCCCGAAGCCCGGGCCGAAGCCTGGGTTTGGCAAGAAAAGCTGAAGAAGTCTTTGGCGGTGTTACCACCTCGTCAACGAGCGGTCTTGGTGCTGCACGATGTGTATGACTGGTCGCACGATGAGATTTCAAAAGAACTAAAGATCACCCAGACCGCCAGCAAAGTGCGTTTGCATCGTGGGCGCAAACGGCTACGCGAGTTAATGTACCCGGAACGTATCGACATCGATGACGCTTCAGATGGCGAGACCGCTGAGTTTCAAGAAGATGTGCAGCCGCTTGACGGTGGCAACCCTGAGCGAGAGCCAGTTTCGGATGATCGAACTATCGCGGTTAGTGCCAATGCGTTGTGATCATCATCGCCGAATTTTTGATAGGGCAACATGGCGTTTTGCGGCTGTGCCCACCGGTTCACGGGTTCGTTCACCGGATTGTTTAAGCTGCCAAGCAGCGCTTGCTCGTGAGAAAAGGATACAACGGGGTTTAGAACAACTTCGTAATACCTACCTCGATCCCGGCCCCAGCTTGCTCAGTACCTTGTTATCTAACAGTGCAGCTCCGGTTAGGCCGCTTTATGGTGATCCTGACGTCTCAAACACCCAACGGCTAAACCTAGGCCGCCGATGGCAATTTTTGATGGCAGTCTCGGGGGCCTTGACCGTGGGTGGCGTCATCGCGGTAGCAGTGCGAAAACCGCGTCCGATAGGCTAATGATTGACATTCCGACTAGGTAGTTTTGTTGCTAGCGGTGCTAGCATGTCGTAGTTCAACCCTAGGGCAGTAGCTCAATTGGTAGAGCACCGGTCTCCAAAACCGAAGGTTGGGGGTTCGAGTCCCTCCTGCCCTGCTCAGCGTGTCTCTCGTGCATTAAACCGTTGCGAGGGGCTTTGGAAGTAAAAAGAAGGCTGTCGTCATGGCGATGAACCGAGAACAAAAGCGCATGATGCAACGCCAAGGTCAAGTCGATGCCGACGGGGCCCCGGTAGCGCAATCTCGCCAACCCCAGCGAGCAACCAAGGCCAGCAGCGCCACAGAAGCACGCGCCTCAGCTCCACAATTCCTGCGTGAAGTACGCAGCGAGCTTCGCAAAGTCAACTGGCCTAGCCGTCCCGAAGTGATTCAGTACAGCATCATTGTACTTATTGTGATCGTGGTAATGACGGCGCTTATCGGTGTCTTCGATTACGGCTTTGGTAAGGCTGTGCTGTGGGTTATCGAACGATGAATGATCCTGAAACTGAAAACCCTATGATTGATGACGCTAACGACCCACAAGGTGAGGTCGAAGCAGACACCCCTAATGCATCGCTGGCTGAAACTGATCAGGCTGCGACAACGGTTAATGCCGCCGAGGTAGCCGATGGCGCGCCCGAACAAGGCGGCAGTGATGAAGAAGTAGAAGTCACTGATGCTGATGACTTGCTAGTGGAAGCAGCGGCCCCCAGGGTTCAAAGCCCGTACGATCGCCCTGGTCGCTGGTATGTGGTCCACACCCAGTCGGGTTACGAGAAAAAGGTGAAGACCAACCTTGAGGCTCGTACCACTTCCATGAACATGGAAGACCGCATCCACGAAATTGTTATTCCGTTGGAAGACGTGGTCGACGTCAAAAACGGCAAGAAAGTTGTCGTACAAAAGAAGCTCTTCCCGGGTTACCTTTTGGTGCGTTGCGAGCTAGACGACGACTCGTGGTACGTAATTCGCAACACCCCTGGTGTTACCGGTTTCGTAGGTCAAGGGGCTAAGCCAACTGCGCTTCGCCGCAAAGATGTAGAAACCTTCTTGCAGTCGAAGGTGGAAGGTGAAGAGCTGCCCGTTAAACGTGGTAAGCCGCTTCTGGAATATGAAATGGGTGAAACGGTTCGAGTTAAGGAAGGCCCGTTCGCTGATTTCTCCGGTGAGATTGTTGAGCTGAACGAAGACCAGCTGAAGGTCAAGGTTCTGGTAAACATTTTCGGCCGTGAAACACCAGTTGAGCTGGAGTTCTCACAAATAGCGAAGCTGTAAAGGTCTCAAGGTAGCCCGTAGCGGGCAGAACCTAATGCTGGTCGGGTTGGCAGCTAGTGGCTATTTAAGGCAAACTTATTCGTCGCCCCTATTGTTGGGGCAGGTTTTCTATGGTCGGGTACGGCCATTGGTTAGGTAGAGGAACAACATGGCCAAAAAGAAGGTCGTTGCGGTCGTTAAGATCCAGATCCCAGCAGGTGCAGCCACGCCAGCACCCCCAGTAGGTACCGCTCTTGGTCCCCACGGTGTGGCCATCATGGATTTCTGCAAAGAATATAACGCCCGTACCGAGGCACAACGCGGCACCATTATCCCGGTTGAAATCACCGTTTTTGAAGATCGTAGCTTCACCTTTATTACCAAGACCCCGCCCACCACGGTGTTAATCCGCGAAGCGGCTGGTCTTGAGAAGGCGGCTTCCACTCCTGGTAAGGCCACCGCTGGTACTCTGACCGATGCTCAGGTAGCCGAGATCGCCCAAACCAAAATGCCCGACCTGAACGCCAATGACATCGAGGCCGCCAAGCTGCAAATTGCTGGCACGGCACGCTCGATGGGCATCAAGGTCGAAGGCTAAATTTCTATATCCGACGACGCTCTAGGACCACCTCACCTAGGGCCGAGATTTGAGAGGGAGCCGTATGGCGAAAGGTAAGAAGTACGCTGACGCGTCTAAGAAATACGATCACGAGTACGAGCATTCAGCCGCCGAAGCTATCGAGCTGGTGAAGCAACTCGCTTCCGCCAAGTTCAACGAGACGGTTGAGCTTGCGGTTCGCTTAGGCGTAGACCCCCGCAAGGCCGATCAGATGATGCGTGGTACCGTGGCGTTGCCTTCAGGTACCGGTAAAGACGTGCGGATCGCCGTTTTTGCTGAAGGCGAAGCCGCCACTGCTGCTCGCGAAGCTGGTGCCGATTTTGTGGGTGGCGAAGAGTTCGCCGCTGAAGTTGAAGGTGGCATGCTCGACTTCGACGTTGCCATCTCGACCCCCGAGCTAATGCCAACCGTTGGTAAACTAGGTCGTGTTTTGGGGCCTCGTGGCCTAATGCCGAACCCAAAGACCGGTACCGTGACCCCCGATGTCGGCAAGGCCGTTGCCGATTTCAAAGGCGGCAAGGTTGAGTATCGCACCGACCGTTACGGCAACATTCACGTGCCAATCGGTAAGGTCGATTTCGATACTCCTGCGCTGTTGGCCAACATGACCACCGTAATGGATGAGCTAAACCGTATGAAGCCAGCTTCTTCCAAGGGGCGTTACATACGGCGAATCACCGTTGCTTCCACCATGGGTCCTGGTATCAAAGTGGATGCACACCGTTTGAAGCCCGACGAGGATTAGAAGTCTTAAATACAAGTTTTTAACAGTCAGCGCTAGGTTGGCTGTCAACTAAATACTCTTGCCATAGACATCAGGTGTGAGCGGTTCAACCGAACACTTAAACAGCGATAGCTGGCCCGACGAGGCGGAACCTCCTTAGCTGGGGCACCCGTGTCTGTCTATCGCGAGTGCCCCATCGTCTTGTGAACACGCAGGCGATTCATGCGGCCGAATATCACGGCCCCGAATTATGAGGAAGGAGGTGCTGATGGAAAACCCAAGACAAGAAAAAGTTGCAGTTGTAGACGAGATTAAGACTCGTTTTGACGAGACTTCGGCGGTGTTGGTGACCGAATATCGAGGTCTTAACGTTGCGAACGTTTCGCAGTTGCGTCGCGAACTTACGGCTGCTGGTGGCGAGTACAAGGTGTACAAAAACACTTTGGTCTCCATTGCGGCGAGAGCTAGCGAATGGCCACTTGAGGAAATGCTCACTGGTCCTACCGCTATTGCCTTTGTAACTACTAAGCCTGACGGAAGCCCCGGCGACGCAGTTGATGTCGCCAAAGTGCTGCGAGATTTCGCGAAGTCGAATCCGGCCTTGGTAGTAAAGGGTGGTGTATTGGGCGGCAAGGTACTTTCCTCCGCCGATGCCAAAGCTTTGGCTGACATTGCGCCACGCGAAGAACTACTCGCTCGTTTGGCTGGTGGCTTCGCAGCGCCAATGACCAAGTTTGCTGGTTTGTTGCAGGCCTTGCCTCGCAACTTTGCTTACGGGCTATCAGCACTAATTGAAGCCGGCGGAGCATCCGATGCCCCGGCTGCCACCACCGACACTGACCAAGCAGCATCGGCTGCTGCGCCAGAATCCTCCGAAGCCCCCGAGGCTGCGGAAGCACCACAAGACGCCGAGGCCCCTGAAGCTCCGGCCCAAGAAGAATCCGTCGGTGCTGCCGACGCAGACACTGAGGAGAGTTGAAATGACCAAGGATGAAATCCTGGATGCAATTTCCGGCATGACCGTGCTCGAGTTGAGCGAACTGCTGGCTGACTTTGAAGAGCGCTTCGGCGTTTCCGCCGCTGCTCCTGTGGCCGTGGCCGCAGTTGCTGGCGCTGGTGGTGGCGGCGAAGCTGCTGCTGAAGAGCAAGACGAGTTCGACGTGGTACTTACCGCGGCTGGCGACAAGAAGATTCAAGTGGTGAAGGAAGTTCGTACCATCACCAGCTTGGGTCTGAAGGAAGCCAAGGATCTCGTGGACAATGCTCCCAAGGCCATCCTCGAGAAGGTTTCGAAGGAAGATGCCGAAAAGGCCAAGGCAACCTTGGAAGCCGCTGGCGCTTCGGTAGAGCTCAAGTAGTATCTGCTTTTAAAGCACTTAACCCCAAATGGTTTGGCTTGGCCACCATTTGGGGTTTTGTCGTTTTAGCCCCGGGTGCGATCGTTACAATCGTCTTAGATAACCTTGACCGCTTTGGTAACTGTCCTTATTATATGTGAACAGATTATATGTGAACAGCAATTCCTCTTAACGGGAAAAATCAGCAGCGAGATGGCATAGGCCGCTTCAAAAAGCGCCCATACATAAGGGCAGCGAACGGCTAGCTGCACTTTGTGCAAGCAACGGGTTGATTCTTCCCCATAAAAGTCGATAGGCTATCTAGTTGCCGTGCTTGCCTGTTCGTGTTCTCACTCTTTGGTGTTAGCGCAAACGCGTCTCAGCATGGTCTTTCCGCTCGCGCCTCGCCCCGTTTGAGGAGTCATCTAGTTGTCCTCTCGCACTACTGCCCGGGCCCGCTATTCATTTGGGAACCTAGATGAGGTTCTGGAACTTCCTGACCTCATCGCCATTCAACGTGAATCGTTCGATTGGTTCCTAAATCACGGGCTGGCTGAAACCTTTGCAGACATCAGCCCCATCAAAGACTTCACTGAGAATCTCCAGCTTGAGCTGGAATTCGATCCTAACGATGAAGATCTTCGTCCTCCACCCAAATATTCGGTGGACGAATGCAAAGAAAAGGATATGACCTATAGCGCGCCTATCTTTGTGCGCGCCCGCTTCATGAACGCCCAAACGGGTGAAATCAAGGAGCAAACCGTTTTCATGGGTGATTTCCCCATGATGACCGAAAAAGGCACCTTCATTATCAACGGTACCGAGCGTGTCGTGGTGTCACAGCTGGTTCGGTCACCTGGCGTTATCTTCCAACCTGGTGAGCGCTACCGTCTGCGTAACCTTTCTAAGCACCAGTTGGTCACTGGCACCATTCACCCTTACCGTGGCGAATGGATCGAGTTCGACGTTGAGCAAAAGCCAGGTAAAGACGTCACCGCTGGTACTCGTATCGCCCGCAAACGCCGTCTCAGCATTTTCGTTTTGCTGCGTGCTCTTGGCTACGACGAAGAAAACTACCCCGGCTTCCTCGACGCCTTCGTACGCCACTTCGACTTCCTCGAAGGCCAGTGGGAAAAAGACAAGACTGTTGCCCCCACTCAAGAAGAAGCGCTGGTAGAAATCTACAAGCGTGCCCGCCCAGGCGAGCCCGCCAACGTTGAATCAGCCCGGGCATATTTCAAGAATGCCTTCTTCGAGAACCGTCGCTACGACCTTTCTCGTGTTGGTCGGTACAAGCTGAACCGCAAGCTTGGCCCTGAAATCGACCGTCTCGAGCAGATCTTCAAGATTCAACTCGAACGTCCCGAGCCCGACCAGTCAGTACTGACACCGGCCGAAATTCTGGCCGCCAGCACCTACTTGTTGAACCTGGTCAACGCCGAGCCGGGCTACCGTCTCGACGACCAAGACCACTTCGCCAACCGCCGGATCCGTTCGGTGGGCGAGCTAATCCAAAACCAGGTGCGCATTGGTCTTTCCCGTATGGAGCGGGTGGTGCGCGAGCGCATGACCACTCAAGACGTTGAGGCCATTACGCCCCAAACACTGATCAACATCCGCCCCGTGGTGGCGTCGATCAAAGAATTCTTCGGCACTAGCCAGCTTTCGCAGTTCATGGACCAGGTCAACCCCCTTTCGGGGCTTACCCACCGTCGTCGTCTGAACGCGCTTGGCCCCGGTGGTTTGTCTCGGGAGCGGGCCGGTTTCGAAGTGCGTGACGTTCACTTCTCGCATTACGGCCGTATGTGCCCGATTGAAACTCCAGAAGGCCCGAACATTGGTCTAATCGGGGCGCTTAGCTCGTATGCCCGAGTTAATACCTTTGGTTTCATCGAATCGCCGTACCGTAAGGTTGAACACGGAAAAGCCACCGATGAAGTGGTTTACCTCTCGGCGGATGAAGAAGAAGAGTACGTAGTCGCCCAGGCGAACACGCCTTTGCACGACGATGGCACCTTCGCCGACGATCGCGTGATGGTGCGTCGTTCACCCCAGGCGGCAACTTTGGGCGAGCTGAAACTCCAGCTTGAACGCGACGTGTTCTTCGGTTCGACCACCGAAATTTCATCGGTGTCGCCAGACGAAGTTCAACTAATGGACGTTTCGCCGAAGCAGATCGTTTCGGTGGCGGCGGCACTTATTCCCTTCTTGGAACATGACGACGCTAACAGGGCCCTTATGGGTGCCAACATGCAGCGCCAGGCCGTACCGCTAATTTCAGCCGAATCGCCTTATATCGGAACCGGTATGGAAGGTGTTGCGGCCCGCGATGCTGCCGACATGGTGCTCGCCCAAGACGACGGTGAAGTGGTTGATGTTGATGGCCGCACCGTCACTCTTCAATACGACAATTTGGGTCGCAAGATTTACCGTCTGATGAAGTTTGAGCGCTCAAACCAAGACACCTGCTTTAACCAAAAGCCACGTGTTGAGGTGGGCCAGCGCGTAGCCAAGGGCGATCTGTTGGCCGATGGTCCTTCTACCGAAAACGGTGAGTTGGCGCTTGGCAAAAACCTGCTGGTGGCCTTTATGCCCTGGGAAGGTTACAACTACGAAGACGCCATCATTTTGTCAGAGCGTTTGGTGAAAGACGACGTGCTCACGTCGATCCATATCCACGAACACGAAATCGACGCTCGCGACACCAAACTTGGCCCCGAAGAAATCACCCGTGATATCCCGAACCTTTCGGAAGATATCCTGGCCGACCTCGACGAACGCGGCATTATCCGCATCGGTGCCGAGGTCGACGCGGGCGATGTGCTGGTTGGTAAAGTAACGCCCAAGGGTGAAACCGAACTGACCCCAGAAGAGCGCTTACTACGGGCCATCTTTGGCGAAAAAGCCCGTGAAGTGCGTGACACCTCGTTGAAGGTGCCTCACGGTGAGTCGGGTAAAATTATCGACGTTAAGGTCTTCAATCGCGACGAGGGCGACGAACTTCCCCCTGGCGTAAACCAGCTAGTACGGGTGTACGTAGGTCAAAAGCGCAAGATCAGCGTTGGTGACAAGTTGGCTGGGCGTCACGGTAACAAGGGTGTTATTTCCCGTATTCTTCCCATCGAAGATATGCCCTTCTTGGCCGACGGTACCCCGGTCGACATTTTGTTGAACCCACTCGGTGTCCCTTCACGAATGAACGTAGGTCAGGTGCTTGAATCGCATTTGGGTTACGCCGCCCGCTGGGGCTGGGATCTCACCGATGAGGGCTACTCGAACGTAGGTGACGCCCCGATTCGAGGCACTGAAACCAAGACTCGCCCCAACACTCCGCCTTCAACACTGGTGGCAACCCCGGTGTTCGACGGCGCTAACTGGGACGAGAAGTTTGATTCGGGCAAACACCCCACCATCAAGGAAATCTTTGGTGGCTTGCATCCCGAAGCAGCCGATCCCCGTTATGGCGACAACGGCCGCCTCATGCAAACCGATGGCAAAGTTACCTTGTACAACGGTCGAACCGGTGAAGCCTACGACAACCCCATCACCGTGGGTTACATGTACATCTTGAAGCTGGCCCACCTTGTTGACGACAAGATTCACGCCCGTTCAACCGGTCCATACTCGATGATCACCCAGCAACCCCTTGGTGGTAAGGCCCAATTCGGTGGCCAGCGCTTTGGTGAGATGGAAGTGTGGGCGTTGGAAGCCTACGGTGCCGCCTATTGCCTCCAAGAACTGCTCACCATTAAGAGTGACGATGTGCTTGGCCGGGTGAAGGTCTATGAGTCGATCGTGAAGGGTGAGAACATCCCCGAACCTGGTATTCCCGAGAGCTTTAAGGTGCTCATCAAGGAAATGCAGGCCCTGTGCTTGAACGTTGAGGTGCTCTCCACCACTGGTGAAGAAATCGAAATGCGCGAGCTTGACGAAGATATTTTCCGCACGGCTGAGGAGCTAGGCATCGACCTATCTCGTCCCGAGCGTGGTAGTGACGAAGAGGACGCCCGCCGCCGTGTCGGTCGGGCCTGAGAGGAACTGAATGCTCGACGTCAATAATTTTGACCAACTGCGTATTGGCCTCGCCACAGCAGACTCCATCCGTTCATGGTCTAACGGAGAGGTCAAAAAGCCTGAGACTATTAACTACCGAACCCTAAAGCCCGAGAAGGAAGGTCTTTTCTGCGAGAAGATCTTTGGTCCTACCAAAGACTGGGAATGCTCTTGCGGTAAGTACAAGCGAGTGCGTTTCAAGGGCATCATTTGCGAGCGTTGTGGGGTCGAAGTAACTCGCTCCAAAGTGCGTCGCGAACGTATGGGCCATATTGAATTAGCGGCACCGGCGTGCCACATTTGGTACCTGCGCGGCACTCGTTCCTGGTTGGCCTATCTGCTCATGGGTACCCAACCCCGTGAAGAGTTGAAGGCTAAGCAGCTCGAAAAGGTCATTTACTTCGCCGCTAACCTAGTTACCTGGGTTGATGAAGAGCGTCGCCATGAAGACCTGCCCAACCTTGAGGTTGAGCTGGCTGAAGAGCGCGAGCTGATCGAACGTGAGATGCAACTCGAACTGGCTGGCATTGCCGAGTCAGTGGAAGCTGAAATTGCGCAACTAGAAAAAGATGGGGCTAAAGACGCCGAATTGAAGGCTCGCCAACGTGCGGCTGAAAAAGAGATGGCGTCTACCCGTGAGCGTTACGAATCAGAAATCGAAACCTTGCAGCGCGCCTTTGACGAGTTCAAAGGTCTCTTCGCCCGCCAAATTGTGGAAGACGAAGAGTTGTGGGCCGCTCTGGTTGAAAACTACAGCGATTATTTCGAAGGCGGCATGGGTGCCGAGGCGATTAAGCGCTTGATCGGCCGGATCGATTTCGACGACGAAGAAATCAAGCTTCGTGAAGCTATCGACCCTGTTGATGGCGGCCGTCCCTTGTCAGCACAACGTCGTCAAAAGGCCATCAAACGTCTAAAGATCGTTTCGGCCTTCAACCGTCGCGACGAAAATGGTCGTCGGGTCAACGATCCCTCGGCCATGATTCTCGACGTGGTGCCAGTAATTCCGCCCGAGCTGCGCCCCATGGTGCAACTCGACGGTGGCCGTTTCGCCACGTCCGACTTGAACGACTTGTATCGCCGGGTCATTAACCGAAATAACCGCCTCAAGCGACTCATCGACTTGGGTGCCCCCGAAATCATTGTCAACAACGAAAAGCGGATGCTCCAAGAAGCTGTTGACGCCCTCTTCGATAATGGTCGTCGTGGTCGTCCGGTAACCGGGCCTGGTAACCGTCCGCTGAAGTCTCTCTCTGACATGTTGAAGGGCAAGCAAGGCCGCTTCCGCCAGAACCTGTTGGGTAAGCGAGTCGACTACTCGGGTCGTTCGGTGATTGTGGTTGGCCCCACCCTGAAGCTGCACCAGTGCGGTTTGCCTAAGCTGATGGCACTCGAGCTATTCAAGCCTTTCGTGATGAAGAAGCTGGTTGATGAAGAGCTGGCTCAAAACATCAAGTCGGCGAAGCGCATGGTCGAGCGTCGTCGTCCCCAAGTTTGGGATGTTCTTGAAGATGTAATTAAAGAACACCCCGTGATGTTGAACCGTGCTCCAACCTTGCACCGCTTGGGTATTCAGGCCTTCGAACCGGTCTTGGTTGAAGGTAAAGCGATTCAAATTCACCCCTTGGTATGTACTGCTTTCAACGCCGATTTCGACGGTGACCAGATGGCTGTACACCTGCCACTTTCTGCGGAAGCTCAAGCCGAAGCCCGAGTGCTTATGCTTAGCGCTAACAACGTGCTTTCCCCAGCCCATGGCCGTCCGTTGGTAACCCCAACCCAAGACATGGTGATTGGTGCTTTCTACCTCACTGAATTGGTGGAAGGCGACAAGGGTGAAGGCAAGGTCTTTAAGCACCTCCACGCCTTAGAACGTGCTTACGAAGCTGGTGAAATCACCCTGCACGCCGAGATCGAATGGCGCGACCGTCGTCACGCTCCGATCGATGAAGACGGCCGTGTGATCGGCATGAAGACCACACCAGGACGGGTGTTCTTCAACGAGGCGCTGCCAGAAGACTTCGGCTTCGTTAACGAAGTAGTGAAGAAGCGCCACATTGGTGAGATTGTCGACCGTTTGGCAAATGAGTATCCCAAGGCAGTGGTAGCCAGAAGCCTCGATGCGCTAAAAGCTATTGCCTTTGAATACGCCTCGCGTTCTGGTCTCACAATTTCAATCAACGACGTGAAGACGCCTGTTGAGAAGAAGGGCATCCTCGAATCGCACGAGGCTGAAACCGAACTGGTGGAACAACAGTTCCGCCGGGGCATCATCACCGACGGTGAACGTCGCCAGAAAGAAGTCGAAATCTGGAACGACGCCACCGATAAGGTGCGGGCTGCAATGGAAGCTGCCTTGGCCGCTGATCACTTCAACCCGATCGACATGATGGTGGGCTCTGGTGCTCGAGGAAACATGGTGCAGGTTCGCCAGATCGCTGGTATGCGAGGCTTGGTGGCTAACCCTCGTGGTGACATGATTCCGCGTCCCATTAAGAGCAACTTCCGTGAAGGGCTCGAAATGCTCGAGTACTTCATTTCAACTCCTGGTGCCCGTAAGGGTTTGGTTGACACCGCCCTGCGTACTGCCGACTCGGGTTATCTAACCCGGCGTCTGGTCGACGTCGCCCAAGAACTCATCATCCGTGAGTACGACTGTGCTTCTGATGGTTCGCCGGTTCGTGGCACTTGGCTTGAGGATGTAAGCCCGGACAAGCCCAACAAACGAACCTATCTTGAAACCCGGCTCTTTGGCCGTACCTTGGCCGCCGACGTCACGCTGTCCGACGGTTCAGTCATCGAAGCTGGTACCGAAGTAGGCGAAACCGAGATGGCAATATTGCGTGACGACCCCGAAGTCACGCGGGTACGGTTGCGCTCGGTGCTAACTTGCCAGGCCGAATATGGTGTTTGTGCCAAATGCTACGGCCGCTCTTTGGCGACCGGACAAACCATCGAAATGGGCGAAGCGGTCGGTGTTATTGCTGCTCAGTCAATTGGTGAACCTGGTACTCAGCTCACCATGCGTACCTTCCATACCGGTGGTATTGCCGCTGGTGGCGACATCGCCGGTGGTTTGCCCCGAGTGGTTGAGCTCTTCGAAGCCCGTAGTCCTAAAGGTAAGGCCACCCTGGCGCGAATTTCGGGCGTAGTCCGAATTGTGGAAGACGAAGGTAAAGACCGTCTGGTCACAATTGTGGCTGACGATGGCGACACCGAAGAGTCGTACACCATTCCTAACTTGGCCCGCCTCGAAGTACGCGATGGCGACACCATCGAAGCCGGTGACGCTTTGGTGGAAGGTCCTCGTGATCCCAAGGAACTAATTGAGATCCGCGGTGTGCGTGAAACCCAAATGTACCTTGTCGAAGAGGTGCAAAAGGTTTACCGCGACCAGGGCGTTTCCATTGCCGATAAGCACATCGAGCTGATCGTGCGTCAAATGACCCGTCGAGTGGCTGTGCAAGAACCGGGCGATTCCGATTTCTTGCCGGGTGAACGTGTTGATCAAAAGCAGTATGCCGATACCAACCGTTTGTTGGTCCAAGAAGGAAAGACCCCGGCTGAAGGTCGTCCCGAGTTAATGGGAATTACCAAGGCTTCCTTGGCTACTGAATCGTGGCTATCAGCAGCGTCTTTCCAGGAAACCACTCGTGTTCTTACTGAAGCCGCCATTGAATCACGTTCTGATTCTCTGTTGGGCCTCAAAGAGAACATCATTATTGGTAAGTTGATCCCAGCCGGTACCGGTTTGACCGAATACCGCGATGTCGAAACGGTGGCGCCTGACTACCAGCGCATGGAGTACTACTCAAGCGATGGGGAAGAGCAAAGCCTTTCCGATTTCCTGGCCGCCAGCCACAAAGCTCAAGCCGATGCTGGCATTACGCCTGGCCTGAGCGAACCGGCTAGCTAGGGTTTAACCGACCAATATTTTTCTATTCAACTTCGGCAAACCTCTCTAACACGTTTTGGTGAGAGGTTTGCCGAATTCCAATCTAACCCCATAAGATAAACAGTCGGCCCAATGCGACTTGACGTATGGCCGTGTCTGTCCGAGAACAATTTCGAGAGGTCTTTGTGCCCACCATCCAGCAACTGGTCCGTCAGGGTCGCCAGTCTAAACCTTCTAAGGCGCCGACACCTGCACTTAAAGGCGCACCACAGCGCCGTGGTGTGTGCACCCGTGTCTATACCAGCACCCCCAAGAAGCCGAACTCGGCCCTTCGTAAGGTTGCTCGTGTCCGTCTATCCACCGGAATTGAAGTAACCGCGTACATCCCAGGCGAAGGTCATAACCTCCAAGAGCACTCCATCGTGTTGGTTCGCGGCGGTCGTGTGAAAGACCTTCCCGGTGTGCGTTACAAAGTAATCCGCGGCACGCTCGACTCTTCTGGGGTTCGCGACCGCAAGCAAGCTCGTAGCCGCTACGGCGCCAAGAAAGAGGGCTAAAGATGCCTCGTAAAGGCCCAGCTCCCCGTCGTGAGCTAATGCCAGATCCTATCTACCATTCGGTTTTGGTTACCCAGATCGTGAACAAAACCATGCGTAAAGGCAAGCGCACCCTGGCTGAGGGCATTGTTTATGATGCGCTCGAGATGGTCGAGCAAAAAACTGGTTCCGAACCCACCGCTACCCTCAAGCGGGCTATCGATAACGTGAAGCCCCAGCTCGAAGTGAAGAGTCGTCGCGTGGGTGGTGCTACCTATCAGGTACCTATTGAAGTTCGTCCCCGCCGCGCTAATGCGCTGGCTATTCGTTGGGTGATCGGCTATTCCCGTCAGCGCCGCGAGCGCACCATGGCCGAGCGTCTAGCAAATGAAATTCTTGATGCCTCAAACGGTGTCGGCTCGGCGATTAAGCGTCGTGAAGATACCCATAAGATGGCCGAAGCGAACAAGGCGTTCGCCCACTACCGTTGGTAGTAACTATTTCACCTAAGTTCTAATAGTTTCGCCGTGACTCACCTTGGTGGGTTGCGGCGTGACTGCGTTAACCACATTGTTTCTTTCCTTCACCCCATATCCCCCGCACTCTCGCCACTAAAGAGCTTCTCACCATGAGTCAAAGTCGTTCCAGCCTTGAGCACACCCGAAATCTCGGGATTATGGCCCACATTGATGCGGGCAAAACCACCACCACCGAACGCATCCTGTTTTACACCGGGCGTAACTACAAGATCGGTGAAACCCACGAAGGTGGCGCCACCATGGACTGGATGGTGCAAGAACAAGAGCGTGGTATCACCATCACCTCAGCTGCCACCACCGCTCACTGGCGTGATCACACCATTAACATCATCGACACCCCGGGCCACGTCGACTTCACCGTTGAGGTAGAGCGTTCGCTTCGTGTGCTCGATGGCGCGGTTGCTGTGTTCGACGGCGTGGCTGGTGTTGAACCCCAGTCAGAAACCGTGTGGCGTCAGGCCAACAAGTATCATGTGCCCCGCATTTGTTTCATCAACAAGATGGATCGCATTGGCGCTAACTTCCTAGCTGCGGCCGACACAATTGTTGATCGACTGGGTGCCAACATTGCCATTATTCAGCTGCCCATTGGTGCTGAAAGCGAATTTAAAGGCGTTGTCGATCTAGTCGAAATGAATGCCGTTATTTGGCACGAAGAAGATCTAGGTGCGTCTTTCGATATCGTTGATATTCCAGCTGACATGGTGGACGACGCCGAAATGTGGCGTGAAAACCTGCTCGACGTGCTTAGCGGCTTCGATGAAAATATCTTCGAAAAGTACGCTGGCGACGAAGAGATTTCAGCTGACGAAATCCGTGCTGCCATTCGTAACGCCACCTTGGCAAACGAAATTGTGCCGGTGATGTGCGGTTCGGCGTTCAAAAACAAGGGTGTACAACCTTTACTCGACGCCGTGGTTTACTATCTACCCTCGCCTATTGATCTGCCCCCAGTGGTCGGCCAAAGCTTGCGCGGTGGCGAAGAAATCACCCGAGAAGCTTCCGATACAGCACCGTTCTCAGCCCTAGCATTCAAGATCGTGGCCGACCCTCACGGTCGTCTCACCTATTTCCGGGTTTACTCTGGCAAGATCAACAAGGGTGACACGGTTCTGAATGCCCGTACCGGCAAGAAGGAACGTATTGGCCGCATTGTAGAAATGCACGCCAACGACCGCATCGACCGCGACGACGTTTCGGCAGGTCATATTGTGGCAGGTATTGGTCTGAAAGACACTCGCACTGGTGACACTCTCTGCGACGATAAGAACCCCATCGTCTTAGAAGTTCTCGAGTTCCCGGAACCGGTTATCCAAGTGGCGGTCGAGCCCAAGACCAAGGCCGATCAAGACAAATTGGCCAAGGCGCTTTATGCGTTGGCCGAAGAAGATCCCACGTTCCAAGTGCGGACCGATGAGGAGACTGGCCAAACCCTAATTTCGGGTATGGGCGAGTTGCATCTTGAGGTTCTGGTCGACCGCATGCTGCGCGAGTTCAACGTAGATGCCAGCGTTGGTAAGCCCCAGGTGGCCTACCGTGAAACCATCAGCGCCACGGTCGATAGCTACACCTACACCCACAAGAAGCAAACCGGTGGTTCCGGTCAGTTCGCTGAGGTGGAAATTAAGCTTGAGCCAACCCAACCTGGTGAAGGTTACGAATTCATCGACAAGATCGTGGGCGGTCGTATCCCCAGGGAATACATCCCATCTGTCGACGCTGGTGTCCAAGAATCGCTCACTGCCGGTGTGCTGGCTGGTTACCCAACGGTTGACGTTAGGGTCACACTGCTCGACGGTAAGTTCCACGATGTGGACTCATCGGAAATGGCGTTCAAGATTGCTGGCGTTATGGCTTACAAAGAAGCTGCCCGCAAAGCCAAACCAATTCTCCTCGAACCGATTATGAAGGTCGAGGTGGTCACCCCAGACGATTACCTAGGTGACGTTATGGGTGACTTGTCGTCCCGCCGGGGCCGCCTAGCGGGCACCGAACAACGGGGCAATAGCCAAGCCATTACGGCTGAAGTGCCCCTGTCCGAAATGTTCGGATATGCCACCGACCTCCGTAGCCGGACTCAAGGTCGTGCCACGTACACCATGCAGTTCCATTCGTACCAGCAGATGCCCGTGGCGGTTCAAGAAGAAATCGTTGCCCGGGTACGAGGCGAGTAATCGCTAAGTCGTAACCGGACCAAAAAGAGAACGTTAAGAAAGGTATCCACCTAAAGATGTCTAAAGCTAAGTTTGAGCGTACTAAGCCGCATGTGAATATTGGGACTATGGGTCATATTGACCATGGGAAGACTACGTTGACGGCGGCTATTTCGACGGTGTTGGCTGAGGCTTTTC
>JBAYRL010000018.1 GCA_041676705.1 Acidimicrobiia bacterium | reverse complement strand
TGTGTCAATCGCTGCAGGCGCCAACCACTCGTGTGGGGTAACTACAGCTGGTGACGCCTACTGCTGGGGGTACAACGGTTATGGCCAGTTAGGGAATAGGAACACAACCGCCCAGAACGCACCTGTGAAAGTGGCAGGTAACCACAACTTCCGAACAGTCACCGCTGGCCTGGGTCACACCTGTGGGATAACCACAGCCGGTGACGCCTACTGCTGGGGATCTGGTACTAGTGGTCAGTTGGGGAACGGGAACATCACCAACCAGAACGCACCTGTGAAAGTGGCAGGTAACCACAACTTCCGAACAGTCACCGCTGGCCTGGGTCACACATGTGGGATAACCACAGCCGGTGACGCCTACTGCTGGGGATCTGGTACTAGTGGTCAGTTGGGGAACGGGAACATCACCAACCAGAACGCACCTGTGAAAGTCTTGGATGGTCACAGTTACGAGTCTATCTCCGCAGGTGGAAATCACTCGTGTGCGCTGACCACGGATGGTGACGCGTACTGCTGGGGTTATAATTACGATGGTCAGTTAGGAAATGGAACCACCGCCAACCAGACCACCCCTGTCAAAGTGGTGGAACCTTAACGTGACAGAACCTGTAGCCGTCCTCACTATTAGCGTGGGGCGGTTACAGAGGTTGGTGTGGGGTTTACAGAGCGGCCCAGCCGGTCGGGCTTGGCAGGTCTATCGTGTCACCTGGGGTTGAGCTTGAAACCCGTGTTTGAGAGGTGGAAAGCCACATGAAAAGCTCCGAAAATTTGAGGCCGTCAAGTTTTAGAGGTTGGCGGGTTGAGAGCTGGTTTAACATTTCAAAATCGGCGCCTTCAACACCAACCACAAAAAAAGCTAGTTTCTTGTGTGTTTCAGCTTCGCTGATCAGCGACGTTGCGGTAGTGATCGAGTCGGTAGCAGCCCCATCAGTAACTAACACCACCCAAGGTCGGTAGTAGGCGATACCGTTATCACGGTAGGTTTGTTTACGGGTCTCGATCAGTTCGACAGCGGTTTCAACAGCTTCACCCAAGCTAGTTAACCCTCGTGTTTCTAAAACCGGGATTGCTAGATTTGTGACGGTTTCAAAACCGGTTTCAACCGTGACAGTCGACCCGAAAGTTACCACAGCAACTTCTACCCTACGGCGAGCTAGGTCGTCTTTAGCGAGCTGGGTTACAAACAGGTCAAGCCCTTCGTTTAAAGCATCGATAGGGGTTTGGTTTTCGTTGTCCCATTTTTGGCCCATCGAGTCAGAAACGTCTAACACAAGCACTACTGGGCAACGCGGATCAGGGTTTTCAGCGAAACTAAAATCGTCGAACTCGTTAGACATCACAACACCTTTCTGTGCCCAGCATCGGCCCAACCCCACCCCCAAACCGGACATAACACACCATAGAGTAACGGTTTGGTCCTAACCGTCGGGTAAAACGGTGTGAAACTACCCGGTGAGAACCACCTATGAAGGTTAGTGTTAGGTGTTGTGTTTACGGGGTAGATGATTGTGCAGGTTCGGTTTCAGGTTGGGGAACTGGCGGTGGTGTTGTTGGGTTGCTTAGCAACGTTGCTAGTTGGTCCCATTCACCTATTTTACAGCTGTTGATACGGTTAAAAACTTTGTTGACTTCGGTGTTGTTGATCGTGCCGGTAACAACCGCGGTTGCGGGTCCCCCATAAATATCGTTACATAACTGGTTAGGGTTATCCGGTTTGAAAAGGTCCGGGTTGGTGGTGATTTCAAGACAAGCAGCGGCTGCTACTGTTTCGAGTCGCCCAACAGCTAAAGGTTCGTTGTCGCACGCCACCCAAGACACCTCGTCCAGATCGGTTCTAGTGACAACTAATTGGGTAGTGAAACTGTCTTGAGCTGATTGAGGTTCCTGGGTGTTACTAGGTGTGTTTGTGTCGCCCAAATTGGTGATGATTGGGGAAAGGACACTGAAAACCATCATGGCTGCCATAACACCAAAGAGGAGTTGTTTGCGGCGTGTAGGGTTCATAGTTTTACACAGTGTGGTGTTTGTGTGGGTTAGCTACCAACGCTACCCCGCCTCTAAAGCTGCGGGTTAAAACCGTGTTTTAGAGTGTTAAAACATGTGTGTAGGGGTTGGGTTGTGGCCTGTTCGTTGTGTGTTGTTCTGTATAGGTGTAGGGGTTTGGGTGGTCTTTGGTGGCGCTGAAGGTGTAACAAAGCAGGTTATGGATCGTCAAAGATTGCTTTGGTGGTGTTCTGCTACACTAAACAAATGAGCCTAAAAGGGGCGACAGATGAGCACTAAAAAAACGTTGTTCAAACCACAAGATTTCGCGCCAGAGTTGTTTATAGCGACACCGTGGGCTACTGCCCAAGACAAAAGTCGTGGTGTTCGCCAAGTTGCCGAGTTTTTGTTGCAACCTACCTACGAAAACTTTACCCAACCGGTGTATCACACTTTGTATCAATATCTTTATGGGCATATCGCCCATTATGACCGTGACGGGTTTTGGGACGAGTGGTTCGCTACTGAGCAACAGTATGTGGCTTGGGTTGAACAGGCTATCGCCACCGTTGGTAGGTGGGTACCGCCAGAGCTGGACTCTGTTGAAGAGATCAAAGCGTGGATTGATTCAAAAGATGGTTACCGCCAAGCTGATCGGAGTTGGAAAGATGCCGAGTTGGCGTTAACCCGCTGGATTATCAACAATTTGATTGAATGGGTTGACGTTAGCGACAACTAGCACCTAAAAGGTTGTTGCTAGTTGTTTTAGCTGTTGAACAAAAAAAGGGGATCCTACAATTTTGTAGGGTCCCTTCTTTTTGTGTTTCGAGATGTGGGTAGGAAGCACACAACCCTCTCTGGGTTGGGTGGGTTGGGGGTCAGAGAGGGCTGTGCGTTCTAACCAAAACCACTGCTACTAAACGATGTTTAGCGTCCGGTGGTTTTGATATGGTTTTATAGTGTCAAGGCCGAGTTTTAAAACCGGGAGGTGAAAAACTGGACACGGCTGAAACCTCCGCGGATACCTGTTTCACCGGCGGGCCAATAACCTGGGTCTAACCATCCGTAGGCTTGTTGAAATAAACCTGTGCGTCGTAACCCCAAATTGGTGGCAGGGTTGGTAACTATCTGATTGTTTCCAACACACATCAGGGTGCAATATTGGTTGTGTGTTAGCTCTGCTCGTAGAGCGGCACGGGGGTCACGTCCTGAGATGGGGGCGTGTTGAGCCCCTGGGAGCTGCTGGTTGATGTTGTACAGGGCGTTAAACACTGCGCTGTGGTCTTTATGTACATAGTAGTAGTCGGTGTGATTATGGTCGTTGAAATAGCCTGATACCGCGGTGTTTTCAACTACTGGGCCGAACCGGTGGGCGTAACGTCGAACGTTTTGGATGGCCCAGGTTACTTCTTCAGGGGTGACATCCCCATCACCAAAATCGAACACGAACCTGGCGTGGTCTTCACCAATAGCCATTTGGAAAGTGTTGGCTAGGACCCGCACCCCGTTTTTAGGGCGGGATGGGGTGACGTTTGCTAGTGGGGTTGCTACCCCGGTGACGGTTTGTGCGGGAGGTACCGTTCCAGGTGCGGTTTGGTTTAGGAACCAGTTCCACGAATCGATTCGTTGCGCTTCACATTGAGGGGTTCCTTTACCCCAAAAACCATCTGGGGAAGGTTTACGTTCCCCGGTGCCAGCTTCATAGCCTTTACCGTCACACATGCTGGTAGCTTCACCGTGGGTCATAATTATAAACACCGGGTAGATGTTTGGGTTTTGGTACCATAACGACCAGGTAGAACCTTCATCGTCGGGGTGGGGGCTCACAATGTACTGTACGGTACGCACATTAGTGCCACGCCCAATAGTGTTCGCTATTTGACGTGCGGAAACCTCAGGTAGTTTATCAGGGCCGGCTAACACGACTGGGGCACCTACAGAACCTGCGGCGGCGGCCGCTACAACAGCGTCTGGCCAGTTAGCTCCAGTAGCAACAAAAACTTGGTTGTTTGGCCCGGCGGTCGCGGCGGTCATCGCTGCGGTTTCATACCGGGTTGGTCCCCCGATACGGGTCACGATCGAGGTTCCTAGGTTACGGATTTGGCGTTCCACCGATGCGCTTATAGCGTTGCTTGAACCGAGGATAACGATGTTGCGGGGCGCTAAACGCCTGATTTCGGTGATTGTGTGGGCGGGTAGTTTGTTAGGTTCGCTTAGAAGCACCGGACCAGCTTTTTGGGCTGCTACTGCCCCTCCGGCTAAAGCATCAGGAAAGTTTGTGCCCGTAGCGATATATACGGTGTTAGCTCCGGTGGGGAACGCTTCGGTGGCGATCATGTTGGCTGTTTCGTAGCGGGTTGGTCCCCCGATTCGTACAACGTTTTTAACACCAAGGTTACGGATACTGTTCATCACCTGATCAGATACCGCGTCTGCTCCTCCAACAACAACTACTTTGTTTGGTGCGAGGCGTTTCAGTTCTGTAGAAACACTTGGGGGAAGGGATTGGGGGTTAGTTAACAGTACGGGGCCTTTATGGGCCCCAGCGGCTGCGGATGCGGCTAAAGCATCAGGAAAGTTTGTGCCGGTAGCAACATATGCTACTGGTACGCCTCTAGAGAAGGTGTGGGCTGAAAGTTTGGCTGAAGTTTCGTAGCGGTCAACCCCAGCGATGTGGGTTGCGGGGTTTCCTGCGGCGGCACCTGCTGAAAGAACAGCCCCTGGGGGGACAGCACCGATTGTTACTACTTGGCCTGTGACGGGTGCTGCTACAGCGGGTGTTGTTATCACCCCAAGCAGCGCTGCTACTAGTGCTGTTACGATCGTAACAGCACGGGCCGTGGGATGAAAACCTGTTGGGGACATGTACAAAACCACCTGGTGTGACGGAACAAAACACGTAACGTCCAGGAGGTTTGTGAAACTGTTACCTGGTTTGTTACTTGTTGTTACCGTCCACGCTGTTTTACAAATGTCCACCAGCTAGCAACATTGTGAGACCCACAGTTATCGCACGGTTTTGGGTTGGGTTTTACTTGTGTTATAAAGCTGTGGGGTTGTGGGGTGTCCCAATTATTTCAGACACGGTTTTGCGGGTGTTTTTGGTAGCGCCAACAGATCGTCTGGCGGTGACCGGTTCTAGATGTAACACCCGCCCAAAAATGTTGTGGGTTTCGGGGGTGTTCGAGTTGGAAAGGATGACATACACACCGTTAGCGTTGAGCCCTTCGATAACACCGGCTAGGCCCCACTGGTCAAAAACGTTGAAACCGTCTTTGTTGTAACCTGTAAAGTTTGATGTTTTAGTTATTGGTATATAAGGGGGATCTAGATAAACCACATCGCCAGGTTTAACGTCATGTAACGCTGTGATATAGGAACCGTGTCGGATGTCGGTGTGTGCTAACCATGTTGAACAGGCTTTCAACATTTGCGGTTGGGCTAGCGTCGGGTTTTTCAGTTTTCCGTAGGGGACGTTGTAACGACCAGAACGGTTAACCCTCCAAAGACCGTTGAACGATAACCGGTTCAGATAAATGAATCGGGCTGCGACCTCTACCGGGTCGGTAGGGTTCTGGTCTCGTATCGTGTAATAGTCGGTTTCTGAAATGTGACTACCAAGTTCCCCTAACGTTTCAAGCAGTTGCCCCACATTGTTTTTGATGGTTTGATAGGTGACTATGAGATCTGGGTTTGTGTCGTTAATAACGAGCCGTTTAACGTTTGGTTTTAGTTTGGTAGCGCTTGGGTGTTGCGCTAAAGAAAAATAGAACGCTCCCCCACCGATGAAAGGTTCATAGAAACGGTTTTTAGTTAAATCAAACGTTTTTGGTAGCGCTGCGGTTAACGACGGTAAAAGTTGGCGTTTCCCACCAGCCCACCGCAAAAACGGGGCAGGGACATTCACTGGTAGAACCGTCCCAAAAAACGGTTTGTTGTCGCCGAGGTCCCTGAGATGTGGTGTAGCAGCTAACAGGTTTGGTTGGTGCGGTTCATCCGCTTAGTGGTGACCGCCGAGAGTCGGGGGTGTTAAGCCTCAGGTGGTGGTTGTTGAGTGTTGTTAGGGGTGTTAAGCCTTTAGTGTTCTGTGTTGGTGGTCGGGGTTTTGTAGGGTTGTAAAACCTGTTCAAGTTGTTTTGTGGAGAACGGTTTTGGTAGATGAAAAAGAGCGCCAGCGGCTTTTGTTTCAGCTATAAACTCGGGGGTAGCGGTGGAAGAAATAAACCCGAACGGGACCTGGTTGTTGTTGGTTCGTAACTTGTTTAGGAGCCATAACCCGTCCCAACCTGGCATGTTCCAATCTGAGACCACTAAAATAGGGTGTTGGGTGGTGATGAGCTGGTAGGCTTTGGGGGCGGAGTTTGTTTTGATGATTTGGTGGTCGGGTAAAATGTTGGAGATGTGTTTAGCGATCACGGTTTGTGCTGCGTAACTGTCGTCAACAACGAGGATTGTGGGCATCAAAAAACTTTCAACACAAAACTTTTAGGGCTAAGTTGCGGGGTGGGTTGTGGTTGGTAGTGTCGGACCTGTTTCCCACCAAAATTTTGGGGGTATGGTTGTGTTGGGTGTGTCTTTGCAGCGAAACACCGCTACATGACTGTACCCCCAAACCTGGCTTAGGTTTTGGGGGTACATACAGGGTTTAGCGGGTCAGCTGGTGGTTGCCGTCAACATTGTTTGGCAAGTTTTACATTCACAGCCCGCTGTAGCGTGTTGTTTAACTAACAGGTCGGTAACATCGAAACCGCTTGGCATGTCGTTTTTGATTTTGATGAGTTTATGGGGTGACCCGTCGGGTTGGTTAGGGTAACCATTTTCTGCCAGATATGCGGCTAGTTTTTGTTGCCCTTGTTGGCCAGCGTCGTCACCGTCAAAACTGAGGAGGAGTTTATGTCCCCCGGTTTTGAACAGGTCTATCACTTTGAGGGGTGGTTTCATACCAGCTCCTGGTAAAGCGTAGGCTTGTGCTCCTAGCGTGCGTGCCGCTAGAAGGTCTTTGAAACCTTCCACAATATAGATTGTGGTTGGTTTGGTGAGTTTGCTGATTGGTTCTAACCCACACCCGATTTTGTGGTGTTCGCTTTGCCCAGCTAACGACAAAAATGCTGGCACATATGGCCCGTTGCCTGCTTTGTGGGCTGCTACTTTACGGCGTGTTTCAACTGACCCTCGGAACTGTAAGTTAAGGACCTTGCCAGAAGGCCCGATTTGGGGTTCGATCACAGGGTAGTTGTGGTTTAACAACAGCCGAAAAGGGCGGGGGGTGCCGTTTGGCCAGGTTCCCGCTTCGATACCGATCCCAGCATCAATGAGGCGTTGTTCCCCAAAAATAGTTAGAAGTTCTTCAAGAAGCCCATCAGGGTTGGTAACAACACGGGCTTGTTGTTCTTCTACTATTTCGGGGCTGATATGCCACGTCGCGTAAAACGTTTGGGCTTGTTGTAACGACACATGCTGCGAGTTAAGCACCGCAGTATAAACATGATAATCCACATTTGACTGGCGGGTTTGGGTGATCACATCGGAAGCTTTGAAACTTTTAGGTATTTCTTTGACGACTGGCGCCAAGTTTTTACCTACTAGCATTGCGACCGCTTCTGGGAATGTGAGAGACAGTTTGTCCATCACAACACCAATCGTGTCACCACCGCTTGAACACCGGTAACAGTACCAGCTGGCCCGTTCCGGGTTAAAAACAACTTTTTTGCGGCGTCCTTTACCACAACTAGGACAAACCAGCCCTTCAGGGCCGATAAGACCAGCTGCTGAAAAAGCTTGTTCCCACGCACCTTTAGCGTTTTGAACGTCCGCTTCGGTGATGTTCCGTTCTTCGAACCGTTGACGGTCAATAAAATTTAGGACGTCTTTAATGCTAGGTTCTTCTCGGTTTGTGGTTTGTTTATAGTTTGTGGGGCGTCCTTTACGGAACCGGTTAGAAACTGTTCTGCCGGGTTTACGGGGTGCCCTGTTTTTTTGTTGGGGGTGGCCCACAGCGCCACGTTGTGTTGCCACGAGTCCTCCTTTACCTGTTGTTGTGCCCCTACTGTTCGGGGCAAGGCCCAAAGATTCAACAACACAACAAAGGTCCTACAACTCGTTGAAACAACAAACCCCACCCACACGAAAACAGTTTCAACCACCACGATCGGGTGACCTTATGTTGTTTGTGGTGCTACCTAAACGGATTAGCCAAGCTGTTAAATTTAGTTTGGGTTGGGGTGACGTTACAACGCATTGGTGTTATGAGGGCAGATAACACAACCCTTTAACTAGTGTTGTGTTAAACACGGGCAGTGTTTAACGAGAAAGTTTGTGGGGGGTTTGTGTAGGGGTCTGGTTTAACAGTTTTGTTAGGGTTTGTTGCGCTTCGGGATGTACGGTCGCTGCGACAGAACCTACAAAGTTTTGGAACTGGTCTTTTCCTATGACCCATACCCCTGTGTTGGGGTCTCGTATGATTCCTGTGGCTCTTGGGTAACACACCACTGGAACTACGGGGAGGTTTAACCATTGTGAAAGTTTTTTGGTGGTACGTGACGCTTGTTGGGTTGGGGTACCATAAACCGGTTTTTTGCCGACCATAAGCTGGTTGTTACGCCATTGTATGGGCCCTTGTCCCGATTTTGTTTCGACTGTGGTTAGTGACCCGTTGCGGTTTAGTACGATAGCGTCAACATCTTCAACCCCGCCGGGTGGTTGCCAGCCGCACACTACAGCTTCAACCTGGGGGTGTTTAACAAGCATTGTGAGTGTTAAATGTTCGTGACGGATCCCAGCTTGGGCTTTGCCAATGTTTTGGAACCATGGCGCAGGGTAGGTCACTGCTGCGACCATTCCGATGAGGGTCGCTACACCAAAAACTATCATCCAGGTAGGGGTTAGTTGAAACTCTCGCCATCGCATACCAGCTAGAGCTGCTATCGCACTACATGACAAGCCCAGAGCGACACGGGTAAGTGTGCGTGTGTTTTGGCGTACGATTTGGTGGGCGTACATCCCCGGAACCCCATATATACGGTGTTTTGATTGTCGTAACAGTTTTTTGAAACTAGGCACATAGTAGCGGTGTGGTTGGTGTTGAACCTTCCACGACATCACCAACCAAACCAGGCTTGGCAAATACGCCAGAAACAAAACGGCAGGCCACCAATACATCAACACATAGGAGAGAGGGACTGCTACTATTAGGCCTACTAGTAGTTGGTTGATGCTCCAAAGGGAAAAATCAAAGAATCTAAAAAATTTGTTTAACAGCATGTTTTGAGTGTGTCTAGGGCTACGGTTCTGTCCACACCCCCAAAAAGCGTTGTGTGATAGTTACAGTTATGAACCCCCCAAAAAAACCTTGTGGTAACACTATTGAACCGTCAAAACCCGAACCGTTAGTGCTGCGGTTAGCGCAAAGCTGGCTGGTTCGTTCTGTAGAGTTCTCCGCAGCGTCTAACCCTGGGCGGGTCTTAGCAGCACGAAAATCGGATTTAGCGTTGTGGGGACAAGCTATCAACGCTATAAAAACTGGTGACACGACCGTTTTAGAACAGCGCTACAGCTATGACCTTAACCAGGATTTAGGGCATGTGTCATTAGAAGAACTAGCTTCCCCAGACCTGTTAAGGGAAGCTTTGCGGATCATTGGGATGTCACGCAAACCTGCTACGTTGCGGCGTTGTCTAACCACGTTGCGTGGGTTTTGTAAAACTCTTCATTTCGAAGGTCATCTAAAAATCGATCCTACAGTACCTGAGTTGTTGAACACCCCCCGGTTCGTAACCGACCGTACCTATGTGACCCACGCTTTTAGTTTTGAAGAAGTAGAAGCTGCGGTGTTACACGCAGCCCAACCAACATCGGTGTCTAGGGTTGGTTGGCCTGCCCGTGATGTCGCTATCGTACGTGTTTTAGCTGATTGTGGTTTACGGGCCCGTGAAGTGTGTATGCTACGGGCAACAAACCTTGACTATTCACAACATCATCCTCTAGTGCGAATAATATACGGTTCGAAAGGTTCCAAACCTCGTTTAGTGCCCCTCCCTAAACGAACCCAAACCGCTATCGAAACATATGTGGAAGAACGCCAAGGACGTTTCGGGTCCCAGCTAGGGAAAACGTCACCCCTTTTTGTGCGTAATGACGGTTCCCCTATGAACGGCCCGTTCCTAGACCGCTTGTTACGAAGAGTGTTAAACGATGCTGGGGTGAGCGCTAAAGACGGGGCGTGCGCCCACGCGTTCCGGCATTATTATGGGGTCGAGTTAGCTACCCGTGGTGTTAAAGTCCCTGTTTTGTCAGCGTTGATGGGTCACAACGATCCTCGCACCACCGCTATCTACATGAAAATGGTAGGTTCCCAGCTGGTAGAAGGTCTTTACGACGCTGCCTGGCTGTAACCCGACCGCTTCTTTACCAGCTAGAAACAGGGCTGTGGTTAACGTAAAAACACAGTCCTTTAGAGTGTCATGGGGTTAAAGGACTGTGTTTTTTTAGATCTTGTTAATTTTTTTTAGATTTGGATAGCTTTCGCTATCCGGGACTGCCCGGTAATCCGGGTATCCATAAACTTCCCATCTGGGAAGCATACCGACAAAAACCGCTGTGGTTGGTTGTCGGTTTTTTTGGGGCGACGAACCCCTTTGTGGGCGCCTGTCACTTCAGCCCATAGTACGGGGCGTGTTTGCCCCTCGTGTTCGACAACCGGGCCGTTGCCCGTTTCGAACACGATAACCCGACCATTCTCGGTGTTATAGAGGTCGCCTACCGCAAAATCGATTACAGCCATTGTTGCTCCTTTGTTTTTGGTTGTGTAGATCACAACCTGGTGTCAGGCACCTTCGACGCTTGGAGTGTTATTCCAAACACGGCGGGTAGTGGTCGGATGTTTTTTTTGGTTGGTTGTGGTTCGTTGAGCTGCTGACACGGTTAGTGGTCATGGCAACATAGCGTCGTTCCGACACGGGTGTGAACCTGTTGAACCCAAGGAGACATAGTGTTTGAAGTCAGTTTTGGTGGTCATAACATTTTTGTGGGACCAGATTGGGAACAAGCAAAAACAGCGGCTTTAGAAATGCTTCTAGCAATGGACGTTGGTAATGACAGTGGTAAACGTGCCCAGATTGATCAGGCCGCCACGTTTTTGGAACAACAGCCAGAGATCCCAACCAATCACATGTACCGTGGGTGGGTAGGGAACTTGCGGATAGAGATCGTGAACGACCCTGCTTTAGCGGCCGTTTCATAAAAAACTTTTACCAAACCCCCAAAAAACCGTTTTCTATAGGGATTTGTTTCAAAGCTGTTTTAGCTAGAAACCTACCTGTACCTAACGGTTTGGGGGTGATAACCCCCGACACTACCACCGGTTTTGGTGTCCCAGCTAGATGGTTGTGGCTGTTGAGATTGGGTGGTTTGGGGTGTTTTGGTAGTTGTGTGCCGTTTAGAAAACGGCTCGCACTGTTAAAACCATGCTTAGTAATCTAAACCCGTCACATTGGGGCACTGTTTTTGTTGTAGGTTTAGAAACCCCGGTTGGGCAAGCTGTTGCTCAAGCCCGTCAAGGCCAAAAACTGTGGGGTGTGTCTTGGGAGGCTATCGAAGACGACAAAGCCGCGTCGCTAGTTGGTAGCTATGTTGGTTCGTTGAGCTCTGACTACAAAACAGCTTTGACACAAAACTTACTAGAGTTCGACGCGGTGCTAGTTGTAGCACCGTTTGACATTGATACGGTAACGGTTGCTTCTGGGGACTTGTCAGCACTGTCAGACCAGCTCACCAAACAAGTAGAAGTACTGTCGCAGCTTAAAGAGTTTTTTGCTGGCGGCGCTTCGGTAACCCTTTCCGTGTCACCTGCTACAACAACTAACCCCCAGATTATGGATTGGTACCGCAACGGGCTTATAGATTTAGAACAAAAACTCGCGACCTACCGGGCTGTGCCTACCATTTTGGTAGCAGACCCTGACAACCCTACCGGCACAGTTGAAACCTGGTGGGAACAAATCGTCGCCGGTGGTAAACGTGGGGTAGTAACCCTAAAACCCGCAACAGCATCCGACATTGTTGCCCTACCAGAAACCCCAACAGCCCCTCCCCTACTAGAAGAGGGGTCAGAACCGAACGACACTGGCGTTGTGGACAAGCCGAACCCGCCAGAACCACCTTCGCCTGCCGATTTTAATGTGGAACCCGGCGACGAGGGTACCGATAGTTTAGGTCACTGGTTGGACGGTGCCCCGATCGAAACTGACATCACAGCACCACTTGACCTGCCGTTGGGCCCACCAAATGTTAATGAAACCTCAACCATTGATGCGGTAGCTAGCTTTGATGAGGTGGTCACCGAGCCTGGTTTTGGTACGTTCGGGTCGGTTACTGAGTGGGACATGCAGCCTTGGGACCCAATCGAAACGTTCGGGGAAAGTGCTGTAGCTACAGAAACACCACCGGAACCATCTAACACTACTGCTACGGACACCCCACCAAACACCGACGCGTCTTTCTTTAATGGGAACACCCCGGACGTAACCGTTGTGGCACCTGGTGACACAGTGGTGGTTTCTGTGGATGTTGCAGATGGGTTTGGATTGGGGGCTAGTGAAGATGTTGGCGGTTACATAACCGGCCCCGAAGTTAGTAGCGAAGTGTCAGCTGAACAGGTTTTAGAACTTCAAACACAAATTGGGGAACTACGTGAAGAGATCGCTGCGATTGAAAACGAACGTGTCACTACACAATACGCGTTAGAAGAACTGAAACTAGAAACCGAAACCCATCAAAACAAACAAGAAGCTTTAGAAAACAAAATAAACTACAACACCGCGTTGCTAGCTTCTCAAAACGAAACCCGTGCTGAACTTGAACGGGCTGTAGAGACCCTTGAAAACAACAAAACGGTTCTTACCACCCAAACAGAAACGTTACATCAACAATTAGAAGCTGCTCAAACAACTTTAGCCGACACCGAAAAAAGAAACGCTGCTACACTGCGTAAATTGGTTGACGCTCAACAAAACTATGAAACCGTTTTGGAGAACACCGACCAGCTTTTAAACCAGGCTACCACCGCAGAAAACCGGGTACAGCTTGTCGCTGCCCAAACAGGTGAACTGGAAAAAGAACTAGAAACCCTTGAAACAGTTGTTGAAAACAAAAAACAAGAACGCCGTGTTTTAGAGCTAAAAGTTGGTGGTTTGAACCACAAACTAGAAACATTGACACAAGCTTTAGAACGTTTAGATACCCTACACAAGCAGCGTTTAGAAACGTTAAGTAACACAGCTTCGCGTTTAGCGTCCGCAAAGGTAGATTTAGACCACACTGTTCGTGAAACAGAAGCGGTTAAAAGAGAACGTAACAACCTAAAAGCAACGATTAGCGACGCTAGAAACGTTGCAGAGCTCACCCAACGCAAAGCTTCACAAACACGTAACGACCTCGCAGCGTTAGAAGGTGAATATGAAGCAGCCACCCAACGGCTAGAAGAACTAAACAAACAAGTCAGCTCGTCCCAAGCCTCGCTAGAAGAACTACAAACCAAACTTGATAACACATCCGCCATGTTGGCTTCAACTGTCCAAAATTTGGACACCGCAAAAACAGAGCTGCGGGAAGTTAAAACGGAACAAGAAAAACGTGTCACAGATTTCACCGATCTGGAAACCAAAATCACACAAACAAAAACCGATTTCGACACGCTAGAACAACATCTAGGTGAGCTACGCAACGAACAAGAAAAACTTGTTGTTGAGATAGCCACAGCAACGTCAGAAAAAGATGCTCATAGCGCTATCACTGCTGGGGTGATCGAAGATCGTTACGAAGTAGAAAACCAGATTTTGGCGTTACAAACCCAACGAGACATGATCCAAAGCGAGATCGCTGAACTAGAAGCACAACAGTCGTCTTTAGCAGAACTTAAAACTTCAGCAACTCTAGAAGCAGCCCAAATCGTTGAAGACGCAAAAACAGCGGCCACCGAAACCGTAGCAGAAGCCCAAAACGTGTTAGATGAGGCCAACACCAAACTGGCGTCGATCCCCGCTGAAGGTGCGTTAAACATGGTACCTCTCGCCGAAGCGGAACAGGTTTTAGAACAAGCCTATGCTGTACTGCGAACCGCTGAACATAAAGCACAACGCCGGATCAGCGCCGCTAAACGTTTAGCTAGCTACTATCAACGTTCTAACAACAACAAAACCGGGCTACAACCAACAACCCCTCCCCCACCACCACCACCGCCACCGCCGCCTCCACCGGGTTTAAACCGGTGAAACCTGCCCATCCACACCAAAACACCGGGTGGGGTACACTAGTTGTACCACCAGGGAAACATCAAGGGTTTTGGGGGTTTGTCGGACCTGACTATGACCACCCTGAAACTGTTGGGGTGTTCCAAAATATTGAAACCGGGGATACTCATGTGTGTCGCTACAACCAGGTTGTTATGGTCGTGTGGGAAAACGTTGAACCACTAGAGTGACTTGGAAAACGTGTGTCGGGCGGAACCCCTGTTCCAAGGGGTGCAGTGTGTGCTAAGGATTGTTAGAGATAGTGGTCGATGTTGCGTTGTGATCCTGTGGTGTTCTTTTAAAAACAGGCACAATGTTACTGTAACCTAGCAGTAACCGCCTGGATACTGTATCTGTATTCAGCAGCTCAAAAAAATTGGGAGGGTGTATGTTATGGGTAACGAAACCGAACTGGTATATTTTGGGTTCCCGCTGGAATGGGTAGAAAACGCTAAGTGGGCTTCACCAGCTAGCGTCCATAAAGAAGCAGCCCAACTAAACGCTGATTGTGGTATACACACCGCAGCGTTGCAGCTGGAGCTAGCTGCCCATGTGGTGGCCTGGCAAGATTCGTGTATTAGTGAAACCGCTAACCGGGACACACCTTGGGGAACCAAAGTTGTGGTACGAGACCCTGATGATGAGGAAAAACGTGGGGGGATACCTGGCTGGTTTCTTTGTCCAGATCTAAACAACCCTGATGAGGTTGGGCTTATCAAACCTGGAGAAGGTAGCTGGGGATGGGGCCAAGAACCAAAACAGAACTGGCGTTACAAATACATTTTTGTTGAAGATTGGGAAGATTAAAAAATGAACGCTAACAGTGACACCCCGTACAGCACTAAAGTTATGGTACGGGTTGATGGCCTTACTATTCGGGGATGGTTTATTGCCCCTGCTCGTGAAGAGTTCGAAACCGCAGGGGTAGTTGAAACCTATGGGGATGATCTAGCTAAACAAGTGCAGTTGTATGAAGACGGTGGGCTTTATATTACTGTGGATTACGACAACATTTTTGTTGAAGATTGGGAAGAAACCTAAACACTTCGCAACGTTTTTAGGTACCTGGTTGTGGTCGTACAGCACGTTAGCTTAGCTACAGGTGGTAACACCAAAGGTATTGTAAGGAGAATAGGTTGTGACAGTAGCTGAAGAACTGTTGAGCGGTGTTAGCCGGGCCGGTAAAGTTATCGATCTGTTAGAAGCCGAGCTGGGTTGTGAAATAGTTACTGCTATAACTCAGGTATCTTGGGATCTGTGGGGTACTGTGGTACATGTGTACCCTCACAAATCGTATGAAGGTACCAATATTCTGGCACACGCTGCTGTTTTGCGGATAATGACCAACTCGGAGTTACCTAGAAGAACGTCTATTGTGCCGAGCTGGGAAAGCGAAGGCCTTAGCGTCTATCTACATAGTTGGGCCCAATCAGACAAACATAAAGACCCCTAGCTCTACTAGTTTCAGATGTGTCGTGTTAAACTAGCATCCAACCCATTATCACCCACCTGGTTGTTGTGGAATGTTGTGAAAGTTGTTTTAGTGTAATAACAAAGGGGTATACCGTTGAAAATCATGGTTTGTAACAAGAGGGGCAACAACCAAGGCTGGTCAGCGGATGTGATCACTAACGACGAGTTTTCCCATCGGGTTACCGTTAAAACCCAAGGCGCTACCCAAACTGTGAACCTTGATCGTAGCAACTTGTGCGTCGCAACTGTTTCATATACGCCTTGGGTTTCAGTTGATGAGATCGTAGCTTGGGTAAAAAACACTATAAGAACCAGTGATACTACCAGCCGAGCTTAAAATTAGACGTGAAACGCTAGGCCTTTCACAACACGAACTGGCTTTACGCCTCGGTGTTACTGAAGAGGTGTTTTCGGGTTGGGAATCTGGGCGTCACGTCCCAAAAGATCCAGTTTCGATACGAACGTTACTTCAAGACCTCACCGATGTGTTCGTGGAAATCATTGACGAAACTGTCGATAATCTTGAAAACGCTTCTGGGAAGCTCAACTCCCCTACCATCACGGTACGTACCTATCTCACTGATCGGGAATATTGGGAACATGACACCAGGGCCGCTCGGCTAGAAATACCGGCATCGATGCACCGACAAGCAGTCGGGATAGCGGTAGCGTTATCTGAAACCGAAAACGGTGTTAACGTTACGATAAAAACCGGAACAGATCATTAAACCAGTGGTCAACCCTTCCCCACCCACAAATGTTGTAGGACACACCAACGTGTTGGTGTATCACTAAAAGGGGATTCGGGTTACAGCCTGGTGTTAACCAGCTTTGTGCTGTTATCAGTGTGGTTTTATTAGGGGGTCCCACCAACCAGCTGACACCAAACGGGGGCTTTTCCCCAGGTTGTTGGGGTTGTCAGAGTTGAGCAAGGATGTGGTGACGGGGCCGTTGGGGGTAGTCACAGACAAAGAGGTGGTGGTTGGTGCGCCTAACGTTGCTTTCAGGGGCGGGCCATAGCACCAGCAGCGGTGTTTTCTCTTTGGTGTTAGCAACACTTGGGGGTGCCCCTTAACTCTTGGCCAGCCGAAGCTGTCAACGGTTGTTTTAGGGGTTGTTGTGGTGGTTGTGTAACCGGGCATCGTTTAAGAGGCCGTTGGGAGGCACCTTGGTGGCAACTAGGTGTCCGATTAGAGGCTGTTAAGGGGTTGTTGAGGTGTCGGTCGGGGCTGGTTGTGAGGTTGTTTGGAGGACTGTTTCGGCCGTGGCCAACACTTTTTGGGTTTCTAAACGAGTGTCGCTCGGGCCTTCATACCAAATGGTTGACGCTATTTTGAGAATGTTGTACGGATCGATCGGTTCTGACGTTCCAGCAGGTCGGATCTCAAAATGTAGATGCGGTGGGGTGCCTTTCGCGTTGCCGGTGTCTCCTACATGGCCTAACACCTGTCCCCTAACTACTTTGGTCCCGTTTTCTATGCCGGGTGCGAAACTGTCGAGGTGGGCATAGTAGTAGCGGTTCCCGCCATGATCGGTCACAAAGAGTTTCCAACCGCCAAGTTCGCCGTAGCCTTTGCCAGATATGAACCCGTCGGTTACAGCCACAACGGGGGTGCCTCGGGTAGCGAAGAGGTCGTTTCCTTTATGGGACCGGCCCCCGGAGCGTCCATACCCGTAATCTGATTGGAACTGGTGTTCTCCATCGATAGGGAAAACCCAGCTTCCACCTTGGGCTATCTGGTCAGCTTTTTCTAGGGTTTCCATTGACTGTATTAGCGCTGCTCGGGCGTGTCCCAAATCTGTTTCAGCGGTTTCGGCAATGGTTTTGGTTTGGGTGTGGAGCGCCGCTGTTTGTACCAAGTTACGTAACAAACTTTGATGTGATGTGGTCAGTGTTTGTAGTAACGCTTGTTCGCCTTGTGCTAACGCCCCGATCATTGTTTCTTTCAGCACGGTTTCGGTGTGGCCGTGATCGTTGGTGAAGGTGGAATAGCTAGTGGTGTCGCCACTGTTGATGTAGCTAGCGATCGCTTCTTGTTGTTTACGGGTTTCAACTTGGCGGATTTCGGTTTCGGTTCGGTTTCTCGAATCCAGCAGAGTCCCATAGTAGATTTCCAACGCTGCGACTTGTTCTATAGCGGTTTCGTACCTTATAAACGCCGCCTCAAGTTCTGCGACGTGTTCTAAGGTGTCCGCCATAAAAGGTTCCAGATAGGTTTCGGTGGAATGGTCGCTGTTTTGGTGGCGTACCAAAAACTCTAAATCAGATAGCGTTTTAGAACTTGTGGTGGCGATCTCAACGGTTGGGATACTAGAAACTGGTGGATCGTTTGGGGTGTCAGCCACGCTAGGTGGTGTCCCAACCACAAAAACGGTTAAAGCTGTGACAATACCTAACCATGTTTTCAGCTGCTTAAAATAAGATCCGGGATATGCTCCGGTAGCGGTAAAGGTTCCCATGATTCCTGTGTGTAGCCAGCCACCATTGTCGGCCCGAGCTGTTGTTCAACAAATCGTTGATGTTTCAAAAACAGCCAGGTTTTCCAAGAAAAACGTTGGGCCAAATGGTTGTGCCGGCGTCGAAGATTCCGACCGGCGACACCCCTTTGGGTGGCTACCTCATCAAGAACCGTGTCAAAGGTGGTTTCGTGTTCCAGCGGGCTCAACACCCAAACCCCGTCGCGGCACTCGACAAGACCGCCCGCTTCTAGTCGGCTAAGCGCTCGACGTATTGTCGCTGGGTGGGTTTGTAAACCTGCCGCTAGTTCTTTGGTGCGATGTGGTGCTCCCCGCACCGCAGCAAAAACCCTTAAAGCGGTTTTACCAAACCCCCCTGGTGTCCAAACATCGTGGTTTAGACGGATAGTTTTATCTGATGCTAAACCCTTGGTACGCGAACTTGACACACTCCCACACCCCCCAGCTGGGAATAACCCTGTGTCACTGACGCGCGTCACGGCTTGTAGAGGGATTAGCAGCTCGTAGCGGGTTGCTTGTTCCCCCCAAGGTTTTTGAACAGTACTTAACCAGCCAACCTCAACTAGGGTTTTGAGAGAGCGTCGGATTGTCCCAACAGCTAGGTTTGCTTCTTCAGCTAAAACTCTTACTGAGAGGGGTAACTGTGTTTGATTGAAGCGGCTAGCGAGGCGTCCAATAGCTGCCGCTACAACAACGTCGGTTGAACCGCGACGACCCCCAGGAACCCAACCCGACACTGTTTCAATCCAAGCTTGTACAGCGAACTGGGCGTCTTGGCGGGTTTCCCATTGGCCGGTGGGTGGCTGTTGGGCTTTAGCCCAGGTGCGTTCAAACCAGCGTCGAGCGGTACGTTCCCCATACTGGGCTAGCCGTCGTTGTAAAGAAGCCCCACCTAGGTTGTTAGGATCTAACAACAAGTACCAAAGCTTCTGGGACGGTACCTGCTCATTGACAGCTATATTGGCTATCGCCATCACTAAGGCTGAACCATCAACACGTCTGGTTCCACGATGATAGTAACGACCGTGACGGTCCCCGAAACGGATCAGACGCCACAACTTAGACGAAAGCCTATGGTCCCCTACCAGCCCCGCTTTAGATATTCCTTGGGGTGGTTTAGTTCTGTTTTGCACATTGCGTAGCTCAGCACAAACAGTGTCCCAATCAGGGTGGGAAACTAAAAC
>JBAYRL010000017.1 GCA_041676705.1 Acidimicrobiia bacterium | reverse complement strand
TGTTCGTAGGGGGTTAACTCTTGTAGAGATCATTTTGGGGTTGGTGGTGGGTGCGCTTCTGGTGTTCGCAGCGTTCGTGTCATTCCAACAGGTTTTCACTAAAACCCGTGAACATGCTGAACTTGCAGCGTTGAAATCGGTGGCTCGTGAAGCCCAAGCTTTGCTAGCCATATCTGGTGCGGATCGTTGGGACACCCAAGCTGGGCTCGATGCTGTTATGGGTGCGTTAGAAGACTGGCCACCAACCCAAGCCGCTAGGAGTGTTGGGGTTGTTGCTGATAACAGCGGGGTAGTGGTTACGGAAGGCGACGTGTGGCCTGAGATGTCCGAGCTCACTTTCACACGATCCGCCAACACCTTATTGATGGTTGTGGCGTTAGACGCTGGCGCATGCGTGGTAACAGCACCTCCACACACGGGAACCATACAAGGCGGCTGTGTTTCGAACCTGGATACCGTTGGTGAAAACTCTCCGTCTGCGGCTGTAACCAACCAGCAAATACCAGGTATCAACAACATATCAACACAACCAGAACAATCAAACTCGACAACAACCACAACCGAACCAGAACCGGACCCAGGGTTCTGGGCACAAACCAGTGCTGGCGGAGGGCACACTTGTGGCCTAACTACAGGCGGTGACACATACTGCTGGGGCAATAGCAGTAGTGGTCAGTTGGGGAACGGGAACATCACCCACCAGAACACACCAGTGAAGGTTTCCGGCAATCACAGTTTTGTGTCCCTCGTCGCAGGCTACATTCACTCGTGTGCGCTGACTACAGACGGGGATGCTTACTGCTGGGGATCTGGTACTAGTGGTCAGTTGGGGAATGGGAACACCGTCGATCGGGTTACACCGTCCAAAGTGTCTGGAGACAACAGTTTTGTGTCTATCGCTGCAGGCGACACTCACTCATGTGGGATAACCACAGACGGGGATGCTTACTGCTGGGGCTACAACAGCAATGGTCAGTTGGGGAACGGGAACACCATCAACCAAAACACACCAACCAAAGTGTCAGGCAACCACAGTTTCGTAGAGATCACTGCTGGCGACAACCACACATGTGGGGTAACTTCTGATGGCGATCTCTACTGTTGGGGTTACAACTCTGTAGGACAGCTAGGAGCCGGATACGGGAGCATCGTCAATCAAACCACACCGATAAAAGTGTTAGGTAACCACAGGTTTGTGTCCTTCGCCGCAGGCCAGTACCACTCGTGTGGGATAACTACAGACGGTGACGCTTACTGCTGGGGCTATAATAACCGTGGTCAGTTAGGTATCGGGAACACCATCAACCAAAACACACCAACCAAAGTGTCAGGCAACCACAGTTTCGTGGCGGTCACCGCAGACGCCGAGCACTCATGTGGCCTAACCACAGACGGTGACGCCTACTGCTGGGGCTACGGTGGTCAGGGCCAGCTAGGGAACGGGGGTATCTATACCCAACACGCCACACCCGCCAAAGTGTTAGGTGATCTAAGCTTTATATCTATCACTGCTGGCAACAACCACACATGCGGGGTAACCGCCGACGGTGACGCTTACTGCTGGGGCTACAACAGCAATGGTCAGTTGGGGAACGGGAACACGACCTACCAGACCACACCGGTGTTGGTTGTAGAACCGTAACGAACTACAAACCGTAGGAGTACCTCACAGAGTAGCATCTGAGGTGCTCCTACAAGCATGGGTGTTGTGTGCAGAACAGATCGTTGGTTGGGTTTTTTAACCAGCGCAACTCGTGAAAAGCTGTTGTGGCTGGTTGAACGTTTTTTGTTAAAGACTTCGGGTGTTTTCAGGGTGTTGGGCGCAACGGGCTCGTGAAACTATTCGGGTGTGTTACACCCAGGGATGTCTGGGTCTGTTAGGGGTTGACGGCGGGTCCTACACGGTTTGAAACAGTGGTTTTTGTAGTTCTGTATTGTTTCGAGAAAGTTTGATGTTTGTGGGTAAAACAAAAAAGAAAACTGTGGCCACAAAAAGTTTGAGTTCGACACGCCAACCTAAAAACTGGTGGATGTTAGGGGCGGTAGGTTTTGTGGTGGTGTTTGCGGGGGTTATCGCTGTTGCGTTGTCCTCAAAACCACAAGAGCGTGCCACGGAGGTCGGTGTCGTCGAAATTGCTGGGTTGTTGTTACCAGATGCTGATAAAAACCCTCAAGAGCTTGTTGGGCAACCTGTGCCTTCTCTTACAGGTACAGGTTTAAACGGTGAGACAATAAACATTGGTGGTGATGGGAAACCTAAGATTGTGGCGTTTTTGGCGCATTGGTGTTCCTATTGCCAAAACGAGGTCCCTGTGGTGCGGGACTGGTTAGCATCAGGCGGGTTACGTCCTGATGTGGGTTTTTATGCGGTGTCGACAGGTTTGTCGCCTAGCGCCCCGAACTATCCGCCGTCTAAATGGTTTGAACGTGAAAATTGGGTGGTTCCAACGTTACGGGATGACGCTTTAGGTAGTGCTCATTCAGCGTGGGGTGGCGGTTCGTTCCCTTATTTTGTGGTGGTTGGTAGTGACGGTAACGTTGTCCAGGCTGTATCTGGTGCTTTAGATCAGGGTTCATTGTCGGCGTTAGCAGATTTAGCTGCGGGTACTGTTGGTTACGATATCACCACAGAACATGACGGGGATATCGCAACAGAGCCGGATGGGTCTGTGACATCGGCGACTGAACCTGTTTTAGATTAAACCCCCTGAGCCAGCCCGAACATGGGGGATGGGGTTGTGGTGTGGGGTTGTGTGAAGGTTAGGGGTTTAGTTACCAACCCCTAACCTTTTTTGTGACTTTAAACCGTCATTATTGTCATGTTTTGGTGTGTTTCTGCGTGTTTGGGCCGTTCACAACCCAAAAATATTACGGTTGTGTGACAGGGTTGTGTGTTTGTTTTGGTTAGAGGAACACGATATTTGGGTGGTTAAACAACCTTGTACCCTATCTAGGAGCAAAACTTGTTTTCAAAACTGTTGCTGAACACCCCTAAACAGAGACAGGGGGTAGTAACAGCAATGATTGGTGTGGCGATAGCTTTGCTTGTTTTGTTAGGGGCCGGACCGACCACAGCAGCTCACACAAAATCATCTAGCCTTGCCGTTGCTAAAAACAAGGCTGGTGTGTACGCTGCTCAAACGTTCGATGAGCTTCGTGTCGTGGTAGAAACAGTAACAACGTTACAACCAAAGACTGCTGATATGGTTTCTGTTGAGCTTCTTGACGGGATCGATGTGTTTGTAGAAACCCACGAAGAGCTCTTAGAACAGTATTTAGAACAAGCGAACTTGGCTGTGTTTTTTGCTGCGATAGGCCACAACACTGAAGAAGGACCTGTTGTGGATGCCACTGGGACACCACCAGAGGTTGTTTCTCAACCAGACATGGTTGGTGTGACGGTAGAACCTGTCGATGAAACGAGTGTTGCACAGTCCCCAACCGAAACGCCACCAGCGGCTGTGGTGCCCGAGGGTGGGCCTTCTGCTGGGCAGTGGGCGGCGTTACGGCAATGTGAGTCGAGTGGGAACTATCAGATAGTGTCCGCTTCAGGGTTGTATCGGGGGGCGTACCAATTCCACCAAGCAACTTGGGACAGTGTAGCTCGTTCTGCTGGTCGAGCTGATTTGGTAGGGGTACGCCCAGAACAAGCCGCTCCTAGTGATCAAGATGCTATGGCGTTCGCTTTGTATGCTCAACAAGGGGCCCGTCCCTGGCCGGTGTGTGGGCGGCACCTACGGTAACAACCCGTTTGTGTGCCCCCTCAAAACAGGTTGTTGTGGGTTTTGGGGTGGGTTGTTAGTAGCAGGGGTTGGTTAGCGTTGGGACTGTAACCCTATGGCAGGTCTCGTGTCACTATATGTTAACCGTTGTCGGGGTGGTCGGTGTTTGTGGCGTGGGGTGTCGCTGCTTGAAACCGTTTTAGGGGTGGTAGTCGCGGCGATCCTGGCCACAATAATGTTTGTTGGGTATCAACAGGTTTTTAGCGGGGCGCAACAACATGTTGTGCTGGTTTCCCTAAAGTCGGTGTCTAGACAAGCTCAGGCGGCTTTAGCAGTGTCTGGGGTTGATAGTTGGGCTACTAGTGTTGGGCAACAAGCAATCACAGAAGCTGTTACGGATCTGGTTGGTTATCAGGGTTCTGACGGTATCTATAGTTCTTTGCCTTTAACACGTGTTGGGCTTGACGGGTGGCCTTCTGCTGGTGAGGTCGGGGTTTCGTTTACGCCAACAAGTTTGGTGTTGATGTTACCTAAACCTGCCGGGTGGTGTGTGACGGTAACACCGCTGTTAGGGACGATACAAGGCGGTTGTGTTGAAGATAGTGTTGCTAACGTTTTGTTGCCGCTAGAGGTGTTACAGCAACAACTAGTTCCTGGTATTTCTGTTTTTGAAACCCCTTTGCCAGATTCTTCTACAGGTACCACTCTTCCACCGTAGAACACCTTTCGATACAGGGGTCTTTAGTGAGGTGTGCCGGTTGGGGTTGGTAGGGTCCGGGTTTTTGTTATCAGATAGCAGCTGAGGATCCCAGCCAAATATGTTAGCGGATACCGCCATGGGCTGATCAACGCTAACGTTACGGTTGGTATTGTTAACAGTGCTGTGGTGAGGGTGTGGTTGGGTTGGCGGGCCGGTGTGTGGGTGGCTGGTGGGTTGTGGGCGGGGGTGGTGGGTTGGTTGTGGAGTGGGTTGTTGTTTGTAGCGCGGGTAGGGGCTCGCCGTTTAAGGGTTTGGGTGGTGTTGGGGGTGTTGAACCCGGCCGGGGTTTGGGTGGTTTGTGTTCTTTGACTGATACTGAAAGGGTCAAACGTTGAGGTACACCACAAACAGGTGGGGTGGTCTCGTTTGTCCCAATAGTGGGTTGGGGTTGTTTCGCAAGGCACCAGGTGTTCTAACACGTCGCTGAAAATTTCACTAAACATGGTGGCGGTTGGTCGTAACCGTGGGTCGGGGTTGGTTGTTTGTTTTAAAAGTTGTGTTACCCGTTGTGGTATTGGTGCCATATTTACACGAGGTGCTTGTTTAAGTAGGGTTGTTTGCCCAAGGTAGGGTGTATGCCCCCCAGCGATGCGTTGCGATATTGGGGGCAAATCTTCGTGTAGGTTGGTGGGGATACCGTCGTAGGGGTGTGTACCTCCAGTTAATGCTTGGAATGCTAGTATTGCTAGGGCGAACATGTCTGATGCGCTGGTACGTGCGTGTTTGTTGAAAACAGCGCCGACGAACTCGGGTGCTACATATTCGGCTTTAGCGACCGGGGAACGGTGGAGCGTCCCTTTCGCGGTGATTTGGAACGAGTCGCAGTCAATAATGGTTGTTTGGGTGTTGTTCGACACCCAAACGTTTGATTCGTTGACATCGCCTAAAACGGTTCCGGTTTCGTGTATCCCAGCGAAAACTGTGGCCAGGTTTGTGATAGCGCTGATGGTGTGTTTAACAGTCCAGCCCGGAGCGGTTTTACGACGGTCAGCGGTGTTAGCTAAAGTTCCCCATGCTCGTGCCGCTGTGATGTCTAGTCGGGGCATTGCGTACCCTAGAAACGTGTTTGTTTCGTTGGTTATGATATGTGTGGGCCATGCTAGGGAGGGGTTGTTGGGGTTGCGTTCCAGCATGGCTTCTAGTTTTTGGTGTAGTAACAAGCCGCGTTGTTCTAGAACGTGGGGGTGGTAAAGTTTTAGCGCTAAGGCCAAGTTGTTAGGTATCGGGTATACGGTCCCTTCCCCACCTTGGCCTAACGGTTCGTTGGTGTAGGTTGTGGTGTGTTGATGTCCGTCCCGGTCGGTTAAAACAAGTGTGGGTTTCATTGGTTGGGGTTATGGTTGGTGTTGGGTGTAGCGACACAGATAGTGAGGTCGTCATCTAAAAGGTGCCTGTCAGCTATGAAACCGATAAACGTTGACAGGTTTAGGTTGTGTTGAGTGCTGCGTTGCACTAGCGGGACGAACAGCCCAGGGTGGGGTAGGGTTTGGTTTACGATACCTAAATGGTTGATCCCGTCTGTTGCTACAACAACACCTTGTGTTTGGTTGGTGGGGTGTTCCCATTGGGTGATTGTTGGGTTGGGGGATGTTACAAACTCGGTTTCGTTCACATATTCGCTGGGTTGTGGGGCGTACCATAAAAGCAGCTGGTTGTTTGGTTTAGTTACAACAACGATTGGTGAGTCGCCTATCGCGGCGGCACGGATTGTGGTGGGACCGATCACTACAACACTTAATGTGGTAGCAAACATAGGGTTGTGTTTAAGGGCTCTGATCGCGGTTTTGATGAGTGTTGTGGGGTTGGGGCCTTCTCCCCAGCCTTTGTGCCACGCTGCACGGTTTGTGACACTTTCGACAGCGGTTTTAGCGCCTTGGCCGCCTTTTGGTGCGGTGCCTGCCCCGTCAGCTACCGCTACTATAACGTAGTCGTTGGTGGTAACAATGTTGTAGTGGTCTTCACATTTTGGGTGGTGGGGTCCAACAGTTTTCGCTCCGTGTCCCCACCAGAGACTGTTCAACGTTGGTTTTGGGTTGGGGTTACACATAGTTTCAGTATTGGTACTTGACCCAAAATGTGGGTGGAGCATGGTTGTGGATTGCTAAGCGGGTGGGGTGGTTAGGGTTTAGCTAGTTGTGTAGCAACTTTGGGCGGTAACAGTAAGGGCCATTATGTTGTTTTTGTCCCTAAGGCGGCGATCATGAAAATGGTTCAACTCAAAAACGTTTTGTTTAAACCAGTCTTGGCGGTAATGGTGCTGGCAGGGTTGTTTAGCGGTGCCCAAATCATGGTTTTAGAACAACAGGTTGAGGCTGCTACGTGTAACAATGGTGGTGTGTCTGGTCGTACCGCAACCGGGCGGGTTGGTGTAGCTGGTTGTAACCAAAGTGTTGGTGGTACCTCATCGTCTGTAACACCACCTAGCGGGCCGCAAAAAGCACCGCCGGGTAAAACGTGGTGTATCCAAATTAAAGGACCCGCATATTGGGGTTCCACATATTATCGTGACGGACGGGACTGTGAGCTTCGCCCCGCTCAAGAAACAAGTACCGTTTCAACCACTTGTGTTATTGCACAACACATTTTGCGAGATGGTTCGTTGGTAGATAGTCGTGGCGCTGCTTTGGGTTGGCACGCCGCTGAAGGTGACGCTTTACTTCCATATTGTTTAGATGTTTGGGAAGTGGATTTGTGTCAATATGTGCCCTATGGGACCGCTGCTGTGATGAGCACCGCGTTGAGTTACAAAAATAGTTTCCCAGCGTTACAACAATCAACGAAACTAGTTGTCACAAACCCTGGCCCTGACTGTCCGGGCGGGACGCCACAAACATCCACACAAACCGATGTGCCTTCTGTGACTGTGGCTGGGTTGAAAGTAGCCCAAACCGGTGGCGGGTATGCACCCACACAAGCAATCCAGGTTTCTGGGCGTGCGTTAACTTGTGATGGTGGTTTGTTAGCACCTTGTGGGAAAGCTCCTAATGTGACTGTTGCTGGGGACGGTGGGGTGTATGGGCCGTTCCCGTTGTCGTTAAAGATCGGTAGTTTTGTTTTAACACCACCAACAGGGCAACGTGAAGGGTCGTTGTTGAGTGGGGGTAGCTACAAAACTTTAACAGCACCTTCGTTGGCACAAAACTTGTGGGCAGGTTCCACCCAAGGAGTATACGAATTTTATGTTGCTTCTCCTGTTGGTAGCGAATACCAGCTTAATGTGAGTGCTTCTGGTGAAGTTGAATACATAGACTGGTATAACACTACCGAACCGATTTGGGGTTTAGCGTATGATGGGGATGGTAACGTTTGGTTAGATGAGCATGGGATGCCTACCTATACAGTGGTTGCTACTCGTTTAGTGCATCACACATCGAAACGTCGTGAAACGCTACCCGCCGAGGTGACTTACCCTAACGGGCGTAGCTTCCAAGCTATTTCAGGTGCTATAACCTACTAAAGGCTGTCACAACCAAAAACTGTTGTTAGCTAACAGCACCCCTTCTGACCCCCTGTTTTGGTGGGCTGGTAGGGGTGCTGGTCGTTTAGGTATTGTTGTGGGTGGGTGTGCCGTAACAGTTGTTAACTACCAAACACAAACCTTGTTTGGTTTTTAACAAAGGAGTGTTATGCAAAGGGTTAAAGGCCTCTCTGTTGAACAGATCCAAAAAGAGTTCAAAAAACTACGACGCGAAATCGTGACCGGTGATGATACGCATATGCGTAAATACATGGACGATATGGCGCTCCTAGCAGCGAACGCTAAACGAACTCATGGGATGTTCAAAACCTGGTCGTTTCGTAACCGGATGTTGTTGGCAGCACAGACCCGCCAGTTTGGGCAGATCCCTGTCGGGTTGTGGGCTGGGACCGCACAATGGGCAAAACTTGAACGGCGACTACGAGACGGGGTGACACCTAAATATATTTACCGTCCAGTTAAAGTCTCTAAGAAAAAGAACGAGATAAAAGAACCTGAAGTGTCTGGAAACACAGACAGTACAAACGGTACAGACAGTACGGATGGTGTTAAGGTTTCTGAGACCACAAACGTTGAAGAAACGTTGATCCAAACAGTTGCGTCTAACAAGTTTATGTTGACCCCAGTGTTTGACTGGTCAGACACAATCTCTACAGACCCTGAGTTTGTGGAACCTGATTGGCAGGCCCCTCTAAAAGGCGGGTCTGTTGTCTTGTTAGACGAACTGGTGGCTAGCTCCCCAGTGCCTGTAAAGTTTGAGGCGTTAGGCGGGAACCCTGCTCATGGATTTTTAACTAGAACGGGGATCACGATCGACACCGATCTTGGTTTAGCAGACCAGATCGCCACATTGGCACATGAACTTACCCACCACTATCTAGGACACCTCGACCAAATAGCCGCCGCTAAAGGGACCCGTAAAAACCAGGTTCGAGCAGAAATCGAACAAGAAGCCGGGTTGGGGGAATGGTTGGTGTGTCACGCTCTAGGGTTACAAACAACACAAGACACCACTTTAACGTCAAATGTTGCAAGTTATCTACGCAGCTGGATAGACGCTGAAGGTAACGAACTAGACGGCCATAAAGCACGTTTCCGGTTGTTGTCACAACGTTTAGACCGTGCTATGGGCGCTGTAGAAACCATTTTAGAAACGGTAACAATACCACAAACCAAACCATAACCAGCCTAACAAAACACTGTTGGTTGTTGGGGTGACGGGTGTGTTGGTGTTAAGAGACTAGTTGTGTGGTGTGTTACATCGCACAACTATGTTTATAAGGGCCCCCTTAAAAACCTGATGCTGATATTTAACAGCTCAACCAGGTTTTGGGGGCCCTTTTAACTGTTCACCCACAAAAGAACCCGCTGGTAAACCCATCGAGAACCCACACTACGGCTTCAAACCCAAACTAAACCAGCTGGCAGGCCCGGATGTGGCTGGTGTTGGCTTTTAGAAACAAAAATTGTGTGACTACAACTTGTAGGTTTGATACAAGGGAGGTCTGTGTTCTGTGGTGGCACAGCACCTCACAGGGGACTGGCGCTCACAACATCTAATGCCGGGTTTGTTAGGTTATCTCTAGCAGCCTGTCTGTTCTTTTTGAGACATACTGGTTTCTCAACCACAGCCCGCGCGCGCACACACAAGACACCAGGACACATTCTTAATGTATCCACTCTATAGAAAACACTATGTGTGCTCACCAAAAACGTTGATACGCTGGTTGCTAACAGTTGTGTCACTACCCGCAGATGTGTGTTAAGTGGCTATGGTTACGTGTTTCAAAAGATTTTGTGGAACATGTTGGTGTGGGAAACGCCTGGTAGAACCAGATGTTTCAATATCAACACCAAAAAGTGTTTGTTTGTGCTGTTGTGTTTCTATAAACACCACCCAACAGTAAAACCATTACTAAATGAAGATCATCACACCTGGAGAAGTGTGATGGTCATTACGCCCTCGACGGGGGCAGAAAGGGGACAACAATGTCCTCAGATATCGAGTGGGCGGCGGACTTTTTAAAGTCCAACGCCCCCATTATGGGATGGCCTGAAGGGCCATGGCACCGCCAGGCGGGCTTTGAGGCCTGCCAAAACGTTATAAAAGCCGCATGGGCGGCGGGCCCTAAAGCCCACCGCCTAGCTGCAATCGCTTTTGGGCACGTTCGGCGTGCCCAGAAAGCCGTGCTGCGCATGGTGTATGCGCAGCACGATACCGAAAGCGTTGCCTGGGACCAGGCAATGTTAGATTTGCAGTCAGCAGCAATCATGGCTGAGCCAGCCATGATTGCGCTTGCAGAAGAGCTCGAAGCTCAACTACTTTGATAATTGAGCTTCGAGCAAAAAGCCCCCACCGGAAATGTTGGGGGCTTTTTTTATTATCCTTAACACTATTAACAACTGTACAAGAACACCACAATAGCCCACCGTGAAACACGCAACTGTACCTGTGATTACCATAAGCCCTGTCTATAGTCACGGTTAAAAACTCGGTTAGTTACACAACCCTAGATACATACTATAGAGACATCTCCTACGATGGCATGGTAACCGAGTGGTTTGAAACACACGGACAACGCTGCACAGGACCCTTGTGTGTGATCGGGGCAACCAAAAACCCTGCTACTATCTTCCTGGGAACAATCCTGCTTCTACAATATTTTAGGTGACCTCCAAGCAACGGCTGTGTATCAGCAGGATTAGCAACAAAAACTATTGTCTGGGTAGCCACCCAGTTTGGGTGTTAGACTCAGGTTAAAGAACGTGGAAGGTAGCCTAGAAGACACACCAAGGTTGTTTACATCAACCATTTCGCTACCAGAAAGTTACAGTGTTACATATTTCGAGTGTAGACAGGGGGTTGTGGCAGCTGGTTAGTGTGTGTTGGGGTCGGGGAACACAACAGTAACGCCTGGTACCTCGTGGACAGCTCGCGCGACTACTTGTCGCCACCATCCTGCTGGGTATGGTTCAAACTCGGGTCGTGCGACCCACATTTCCTCAGAGGTCCGATAGGTTGCTACTACAAGATCACGGGCATCTCACAAAGCGTTGACGAGTTCTTCTACAGCGCCTGCTGTAAAGGCTTCTAGGTTTTCAACCTGTTCCCGGACTCCTTCGGGGATGGGGTGGGTGCCTTGTGTCCAGCGGCGTACTGAGCGTTCAGACACACCAACAATTTCGGCGAGTGCACGTTGGTCGAGACCTAACCAGCCAGCTATTACAACTAATTCCGCTGGGGTCATCGGCTCGTCGTTCATGAAGTCGTTGTTGTTTGTCATGGCTGGTTTCAGTTAGACGGTCCCACCAATACAGAGAGGTTTACCAGTGCAGTAAGCCTCTCTGTATTGGTTTGTTGTTGTTATACGTTCCAGGGTATTCGTGTGATTAGGCGGTCACCAAAAGGCCCGCCGATGATCATCCAGTCGTTTTGCCAGTCTGCTGTTTCGTCGTCTTCGAAAGGCAATGGTTCGCCGGGGGCAACAATCTTGGGTTCGGTTTTCACAAACAGGTCTAGCATCATACTTTCGGTGTTTGTGTCCCAAAGATCGGGGTCGGTGACTTGTTCGAGGTTTCCAAGCCAGGCAGCGATGTTGTCAGGGTGGATGTCAGTGATGTTCGAGGCGGTGGTTATGTCCATTAGGCTCTGGGACTTGGTTCCCTGAGCTGTTGTGTATTGCTAGTGTGTCCTATTTCGGTAGGTTACCACACCATTTGTGCCAGAACACAGCGGTGTATCACAGCATAGTTAATGCTACACGTGTCCGGCTCATGGGTAACGAGTGGGTGTGGTGGGTTGTTAGGGTAACAGTCGTGGGGAGCAGCGGTTGTTAGGTTGTGGTGTTGGTGGGTGTGGGGTTGTTTGGGTGGGGAACGGTGTTCTACTCTAACAATTTTATAGTAGCTTTATAGTAGAGCTGTTTCTAAACAGCCAAAACACGTAAAACCCCTGGTCACAGCCTGTAACACAGCTATAATGCTACTATAACATTACTATAACATGGTTGTTGGTTTGGTGTTATAGTCATGTTCTTTGCACGGTCGTTTTCCGGGTAGCGACACGGGTGGTGTGTTGGGTTTGGTTTCGTCTTGGGGTTTGGGCTGTGAGCTGTGCTGTAGCGTCTCTTATGAGAGTTGATGGTGGGGTGTGTCTGTGTGGTCTTTGGTGGGGTGGTACGGCACAACCATGACGATAATCAATGTTATGTTGGTGTGTTGTTGGTGCTGTGTTGATATTTTAAGCGGTGTTGTTGCGTAGCAGGTACCACTATGGGTGTGGTGTTTGGGCTGCTCAGCGGGTGTGTTGGGTTGTTGATGGGTTGTTGGTGGGTTGTTTGGGGTGGTTAGGATTGTTGTTTATCAGTTGGTGTTGTTTCACAGTCCCAAAGCAGGCAAGCTCGGGGAAGGTGTTTCTTTTTGGATATGTCGGAGCAACGCCGAAACGTTGTGTCCCGTCTTTTGGGTGGGTTGCTAGTTTTTTGGCATAAACTTGTTGGTCGTCGTGGCCCTGTGGGGCGGCGTGTCAGGAAAGACCGTCCGTATGTTGTGACGATCATTCCAGCGCATAATGAGGAAACGTCTATTGGTGCGACGTTAGAGTCGTTGTTTAGTCAAACCCGTCAACCGGATTTGGTGGTAGTCGCGGCTGATAACTGTTCGGATCGTACTGTGGAAGTGGCGTCTAGTTATCAGCGGCGCGGGGTTGTTGTTTTTGAAACGGTTGATAACAAGTATCGTAAAGTTGGGGCTTTAACACAGGCTTGGCAGCGTTACGCTAAAGATGCTGATTTTGTGTTAGGTATTGATGCTGACACGATTTTGGCGCCGTCGTCGTTGCAAGAACTTGAAGATGAGATGGTGGAAAACGTTGCTATTGGTGGGTTGATGGCGCGTTACACTTTCGATCAGGGTTTAGCGACCGGCTGGTTTTCGCGTTTGTTGGTCAGGTTGCAAAGGTTAGAGTTTACGGGTTGGACGATGGACATTTTACGTCGTCAACGTCGTACTTATGTGTTAGGTGGCCAGGCAACGCTTTTTCGTGGTGAGGCGTTACGTCAGGTAACGGAACATAACAAACGTAACGGGCCGTGGTCGGTTAACTCTCAAGTGGAAGATATGGAACTTACTTGGCGGTTAGGGGAACTGGGTTGGGAAACGTTGTGTTCTGCTACTGCTAGGGCCTATGTGGGTCCTATGTTGACGTTTCGTGCGTTTTGGGCGCAGCGCCGCAAATGGGATGGTGGTATTACCCAAACGTTACTTGCTAATGGTATCAATAAACAAACAGCGTATCCGTGGCGGTTACAAGCAAAAACTTTGTTGGACGCTTCGATCCGGTTCATGTTTTTTGGGTTGTTGATCTTGGCGTTGTTGCGTGGTTCGTGGGTTTGGTTTTGGGTGTGGGCCATCCCCCCTGTTTTAGCTATGTTGTTAAACCTTCGTACTGTGTTACGGACCCCGCATCGTAGCACCGCAGATATTGTGGTTGCGGTTACTTTGGTTGGGTCCGAGTTGTATTTGATGGTTCGTATCGCTACCTGGGTAGTGTCGTGGGTGCATGCGATCTTAGGTATCCGTAAAGACGGGTGGGCGGCCCAGTATCGTGCTGAAGGAAAAGCGTAATGTTTTTTGGTGTCACTGTGCGGGGCTGGTTGAAAGCGTTTTATGAGCTCAACATTGACCGTTGGCTTTTAGTGGGTTGGTCGTTGTTGGCTGTGCTCACGGTTTTAGCGACGGTTGGCATGATTTTGAAAATATTTAAATCTAACAAAGGTATTCGCCCGTAATGTTCAAAACAACAAAACTTTGGTTTCTGGCTTTGTTTGTAGCTGGTGTAGGAGTTGTAGCTAGTTGCACTCTCCCAACTACAGAGGAAGCTACCTATGGGGTTTCTTACGATAAACCATCGTCTAGTACATCGAACAAGAACACTAGTGGTAGTAACACCACGGGAACTAAACCCGTTGAGATGGTTTTGGGCGATGACGACCAGCAGGATTCGGTTGTAGCTGTATCAGGTTCCAGTGAGGGTGGGGTTGTGTCGATTTCTTCGACTGTGGCACAACTTTCAAACACTGGGAGCGACGATCGGTTTATGTTGAGTCTTGTTGGGGTGTCACCATATCTGAACCGTAACGACAACGGTCAGGTGTCGTCGGTGCCGATCTCAGCGTTTGTTGATGACCCTGCGATGCTTTCTAGCCGCCCAGGGGTAGCGAATAGTGTGTTGGTAGCTGAAAATGGGGAGGGTTACACCCAAATTTTGTTGCATGTGTCCCGCCCGAGTTGGGTTGAACATACCAACACTATGGTGTTTGAAGCAACAACGATAGGTACCCGTGAAATTGGTAGGGAACTTTCTCGTGTGGCGGGGGTTGGCATATATGGTGATGGTCAGCTAGTAGAAACCGGTTTGGACCATCCCCAAGACTGGGTTGGGCATAGTGTTGTTTCATCAACCCTGTTTTTAGATGTGTCTAACACTAGAAGCGTTGGTGGGTGTCCTCTTTCTCCAGGGGTGTCTTGTGTAGGGGCCGACATGTTTCGTTCTGATTTAGCGGCCGTGGATTTCACCGGGGCGAACCTGTCGGGGGTTAACTTTGCGATGTCAACCATGCGAGGCACAGTGTTTGACAAAGCTAATGTGTCTGAAGCCGAGTTGTTTCGTTCTGATCTGTCAGGCACGTCGTGGAGAGACGCCGAAATTCATGGTGCGAATATGCACCAGTTGACATTGGTTGGGGCGGATTTGTCAGGGGTTCGTGGCCAAGATGTTCAACTGTTTCGTTCCGAGTTGAACCTCGCAACACTGGACGACGCGGAGTTGACACGTGCAGCGTTACAACAAGCGACTATTGTTGATGCTACTGCACGTCGGGCACGTATGAGCGGTTCTAACTTGTTTCGTGTTGATATGTCAGGCACCGATTTTTCGGATGCTGTTTTGAACGATTCAAACTTGGCGCAAACTATTGCGCATTCAACCAGGTTTCAAAACACTAACTTGGCCCACACCGATCTAACACACGCCGATCTTCGCTACACCGATCTTTCTGGGGCGGATCTGTCTTTCGCGAACTTGGCGGGCGCTAACCTGACCGGAGCGAACCTTGTTGGCGCGAACCTTTCTGGAGCGGTGTTATGGCTCGCAGATTTTAGCGGCGCTAACCTTTCTGGAGTTACTTGGTCTAACACGGTCTGCCCGGACGGTAAAGTGGCGTCACCGACAGTGGGTTGCGGCCCAATACATGTTGGGGTTGGTGGTGGGATTGTAGGACCACAGTACAGTAACAACACATCAAATGTGGGTCCCCGTGCAGGGATCATCACCCAAGCAACCTTTGAAGATACCTACAGAAAACGAAACGTGTACAACCGCTAAACACCTACCCTGACATGTGGGGCCCTAACCACCCAAACAAACAAACAAACAAACAGGTAGGTTGTTTCGGGGGTGTGTGAGACACCAGTTGTGAAACCTGCAAACCAGCCGGTCAGGCCGGGTCGGGTTGGGTTGGGTTGTTGGGCTGATATAGTGTTGGACGGTTACGACCGGTTCCGCTTAGCGTTGTTGTTAAGCCCAGGGCCGGTCCTCACTAGGTGGAACAGTGATCGCTGTTCCACCTTTTTTTGTTGATGAGAACGGTTGTTAGGGGAACTGTTAACTCATAGTTAACACTTCGGCTGGGGTGTGGGCAACTGGGCTAGTAATGTAAGGGTGTAGCCACGCTGTGGTAAGGGTGTGTTGTAGTGGGTTTAGTTGTTTAGGGCTGGTTCGTGGGTTTGGTAGGTGCTTGTTGGGGGTTTGTTGGTGTATCCCCAACAATATTGGGATAATTCTTGTGGGGAGATGTCGAGGTTGTTGGTGAGATCTTCACAGCTTGTTTCACAGAACCATACAAGTTCTTCTAACACCACATCGGCTGTGGTTTTTATTTGTACAGCAAGGTCCCCAAAAGTTGGGGTGTGGTTGAGTGCGTTGAACAGTTGTGTGTTCCAAACATCTTGTTGAGCGTAGCTGGATGGTGTTTCGGTTTCGTGGAGGGTTTGGGCGAGTCTTGCTGCGAGTTTAGTGAGGGTGTTTAGCTGGTGAGGGTTGGTTAGGAACTGTTGGTTCTGGGATGGTTTTGTGCCGGAGATCGTCACATATTCATAAAGGGTTTGTAGCTGGTTCCGGTTTCGGATCGGTCCTATTAGGACTTCGAGACGTTCCCCTAAAAGGTAGGGTATCGGGGTGGTGGTGATAGTTGGTTCTGGTTGGGTGGGGTGGTTACGTTCTCCCCAGCACACACCAACTATTGCTCGTCTTGTGGTGTTTGTAGCTACAGCGATTTCGTCACATGTTGAATCGCAAAACCATATGAGAGCTTCGCAAAGTTCGTTGGTGTTAGCCCCGGTAGTGTTTTGTAGGTTACTGAAGGGTTCCGGGTGGGGTCCTCTTAGATAGTTGGCTAATGTTAAGCCCCAGCCGCCGGTACGGTAGGCGAGCCGGTCAGCGTCCGCGACAAAGGTGGGTGTAAGCCCTGCGGTGTATAACACTTTAGCCATAGCCCAAGCGGTTTCAGCTAAAACGTTTAACAAGGTGGGGTTGTGGGTGAGTTGGTCAAGTGGTGTGGTGTAGGGCCCTATGAGTACTGCGGTGGCGGCTGGTAACAGTTCGTTTCGGTGGGGGATGTTACCTACGAGCACAGCTAGGGACGCTCGGGTTGCTGCTGGTTCTGATGTTTTGTCGGTACCCCAAAAGTTGTGTGGTTTGGTAGGGCCCGTGTTGGGCAACATGTGGTTGGGGACCGGATCGGAGATCTCATCGAGAAGACTTTGGGTGTCTTGTGTGACGTATACAAGCATGCGCCTAAAACTTTTGTTGAACAACAGCAAACACTGTTGGTAGGTTAGCGAAAGGTAAACACCTACCGGGGTTGCAGCTGGGTGAGGTGTTAGGAGTTTAGGTTAGCAATCTTTGTTCTGTTTTGACAATACTTTAACACCTAAGCGGTGATAGTTGAACAGTTTGTTCTACACACCCATTGGTGTGGCGGGTGTTTGTGACCACTATAAAGGTGTGGGCACGTTCTACACTTCCGATCAGCATTTTGGGCACACCAACATTATTGGGTTGTGTGACCGGCCTTTTCGTAATGCTGACGAGATGGGTGACTACATTATGGCACAGTGGAACTCTCTGGTTGGTCCTACCGACACGGTTTGGGTGTTAGGGGACGTGGCGCTTGGTAACACAGCTTTAGAACTGGAACGCATAAAAGGTTTGAACGGTGTTAAACATTTAGTTGCTGGGAACCATGATCGTTGCTGGGAACATCACAAACCGAAACGTCGTCGCGGTTGGTTACAACGCTACCTTGACGCAGGGTTCGTGTCCGTGTCTAGCTACCACAACACTACTATCGGCGCTCACCAGGTTGGTTTATGTCATTTCCCTTATCAGGGTGACTCCCACCCTGAGGACCGTTACCGTGAGTATCGCCCAATAGACCGGGGTGGGTGGTTGATACATGGCCATATCCACGAAAAACGTCGGGTTGATAGACAAGGGCGGATGATTAACGTTGGGGTTGATGTGTGGGGTTTTAAACCTGTCCCAGAATCAGTGTTAGAAACTATAATCAACAACACCCCACAACCCACCCACCGTCGCAAGGTTTAGCAACATAACCTGCCCTAAAAACTAGGTGGCACCACCACCCAACAATGGGGGCAGCGATCACCTAGTTGGGATATGTTACCGGGTTGTGAAGTTGTGAAACGTTTGTACGCTAATACTAACACAAGGGGTGTTTAAACCCGCTGTGACACCACCCTGCTGCAACCACAAACACTGTTAGTATGAGCGGGGGTGTTTCAACCCTTTAACACCTCCAAGAAGGGGTGGTTAGGTTGCGGCTAGAGCCGGTTGTGGGGTTATGGTCGGGGCTAGGGTTGGTTTAGCGATATAAAAACCTTGCATAAATGTGCAGCCACTCATTAACGCTAGTTGGCTTTGGTTTGAGGTTTCAACCCCTTCAATGGTGACACTAGCGTTGAACGTGTCTGCTAAGTCAACTAGAGCGGTGATGATTCGTTGGTCGTTGTTATGGTCAGCCCATAGAAGGGTTTCACGATCGATTTTGAGAACATCGAAAGGGAGTTCGGTTAAGTTACGTAGAGAACCCCATCCGGTGCCGAAATCGTCGAGCGCTACCATTACCCCTTGGTGGCGGAGTTGTTCTAACGATGTTTTGATTATGTCACGGTCAACAATCGGGTATGTTTCAGTGAGTTCTACCCCTACACGTCCCAACGGGAACGCTTTGATCAGGGTTAGGATAGGGTCAGGGTTTTCTTGTAACGTAGCTGCTGAAATGTTGAACCAGATCCGATAGGACTCTAGGATTTGAGGTTCAAGTTTCAAACCTTGTTGCAACATATGTGTATCGAAGATGGGTGCAAGCCCAGCTATTTCTAGCAGCGGCACAAAAACAGATGCGGGTATTAGCCCGTGTTGAGGGTGGTGCCAACGACTCAACGCTTCGACACCTGCGGGTAACATGCTACTGGTAGATACTATTGGTTGGGTTGCTAACTGTAACGTCCCGGCGCTGGTCCCACCAGCTAAAAGCGTTTTAAGGTCGTGTAACAGGTTGTTGTTATCTACAAAACCGTGGTCGGTGTGAAGCCTCATGTTTGTAATAGTGGATGCTTTGGTGTGAAAATCCACATCCCGACACCAATTTTAGGACCGGTATCCAGGTTTTGTTGAAACCCTGCGGTTGTAGGGTTGGTGGGTTAGAACCACAAACATTTATGGTTGAAGGGGTTACTCACAGGTGCCCTAACCGAATGTGGTGGGGGTTGTGTGTGGTGGGTAGGGGTGGTTGGGCCACAGTTAGAAACATGATGGTTGTTTCGCGGGTGGTTGGGGTGTTGGGAAGGTTGTGTTATGGATCGTGAAATTGAGCGGTTGTTAAACGATCTGCCTATTTTTGTGGCGTCTGTACCTTCGGAAGCGGTGTTAGATGTTGTGCTGCGATATTGTGGCAGTGAAACAGCTATTGAAGGTGTTATATCTAACCGGTGTTTGACTCTCAAACTGGTTGAGAAATATTACAGCACCGCTTTGTCAGGTTTTCATGACACTATTGTTGCTTCTACCACCAACCCTGAAATTGTGGGGTTTATGCTCAACCATCCAGCTACTAGCGTTGATGCGTTGGAAATGATCCTTTTGGGTTGGTATCTACCAGAGCACGAGTACAAAAAACTTTTGGGTAGGCTTTGGGGCCAGGGTGGTAACTGGTTTTTAGATTACCTAGATTACCCGGATGTGTGGGTTAAAGACGTTTGGTTGAAAGCGTATCATAGTGTGTCAGCTTGGGGTGGGGAAGACCTCTATTTGGAGGCTTGTAGCCGGTGGGGTGATACCCAATGGTTGGCTCGGCGTGATAGAGAGCTGTTTAGTGATGACGAGTTGTTTGGGTTGTTAGAAGCACGCGCTAGTTACCCGTTAGAACATTGTGCCGAGTTTTATCAACTGTTAGAGGGTCGTCCGCAGCTGTGGGAACGTTGTGGCCACAGTGGTGTTTCGTTGTTACGGGGGCTGGTTTCTGGTTTTGACCTACCTCAACATGTCGGGTTAGCGATTGTGGAACATGCTGCGATCGTACCAGGCGGGTTTGTGGACCGTAACGACCAGATAGGGGTTGAAACGTTGTTACAAAACCCTGGGGTTGATGATGTTGTGTATGACGCTGCTCACAACAAATGGTGTGCCGCTATGGGGGAAAGTCACCCGTACCCGAAAAAAACTGACCGTGTTTTATTTCAACCAATACAGCAGGTGTCGGACCCCCAGCTTCTACTAAAATATTTGGGTATGTGTTATGAACCTACCGTTGTGTGGGCACCCAGGTTAAAACGTCGACTTGAACAGTTGGTAGCCGAAGCAGAGGGGCCAACAAAACCTTTGCTAGCCCGCCAGTACAGAAACGTTAAAACTCAGCTGTTGAACAACTTGGGGCAAAGAGGCTCGCATGTGGATAGTCTCAGTGCTCGTAAAGTGTTAGGTTTGTTGGAATCGTTGGGGCCACGTGTTGGTATAGGTAACCGTTACAAACCAGGCCAAACCTGGAGAAGGTCACGGGTCGCTGCGCCACCATACATCCCAACTAAAAACAATGTTGAAACAGGGCAAACAGTCCTGAAACTGTTAGGGGAACCTACAACACCGAGGTTGCAAACAATCTGGGAAAACCTGTTCTTGTTGTACCCAAGCTGGGAACGTTCCTACAAAGATCTTCTCAAAACAGTTGTTGTTCTAAAATAGTTTAGCCACCCCCGCCTGGAAAACACAGGGACACAGCTCTCAAACGGTCCCACAAAATCGTTTCGGTAACGTTCTCATAGTGATATCGGAATAGTAGTTGTTGGTTTCACTAGAACCAGTTTTGTGCTGTGCTAGATATGAAACCCCCGGTAGGTGGGGCCTGTAGTGGTACAATATTTGCTAGGCGGGTAAGAAACAGCGTGTTAATAGAACTAGTAGTAGCCTGTGTAATAGTAGGGGTACTGGTGGTTACATGCTTGTTGCTACACACCCTCAGGTAGGTTGTGGTCGTAGGGGTACAGATAGTGTGAAAACGTCGGTGCAGATGAACCTAGAAACGCAGGCTGCTAAGAACACGTTCGTTACTAGGTCTGTGTTCAACGCTAGAGTTCCTATTTCTAGTGTCGCTGGAAAGCGTGCGTTTAAGTTGCTCTATTAAGTGATGTAAATTGTTTAGATGCTTTGTTAACACCGGTTTTTTGGGAACGGTGTTACCGGTCTTTGTGTCTCTGTGGCTGGTGTGGGAGTTAAAAACTGTTACCTACACAAATAGCTAGTGGTTGGTGGTGTGGCAGGGGGTTTTATGAGGGAACTATCAACTGGTAAAGGTATGGTGTGTTGGGTTTGCGTCTAACAGTGTGGTTAGTCAAACGTTTTGTGGTGAAACGGTTGGTTTTTAACAAATAAGCTAGATAGTTGAGAGGTGAAGGATGTCGTTGGGGGTTTTTGTTGGGTGTGTCCCTTCTGTTGATGTGTTACGTGTAGCGTGTCGTGTGTTAGACAACAAGCGTGCGTTGGATTTTTTGGCGATGAACCCGCACACTAATGTTGAGATGGTTGAGTCGTCATGGAACCATTTCAAAACACCT